>JBGTEU010000572.1:0-10810 GCA_041747595.1 Bythopirellula sp. | reverse complement strand
ATTCGAATTTGGGCTCCATCCTGGACCCCGCTAGGCTTTTAACCTCTGGTTCGCGGGATCGATCAGTCATCAGTGGTCTCCTTTCTGACCACTACTACGAAATCAAACTACTGTCCGTTTAGCTATCATTCCAGATTTTTGAAACCGCCTCTAGCCAATCCGTGGGTTTCCCTGTTACCGTGTTAGCAAATCTTATCCCCTATTGGTTCACCGCCAACGGAGTTTTCCCCATGCTCATTCGCCCTTTTTTACTACTACTAACGCTGTCGTTGTTTCCCGCTATTTGTTGCGCAAAGGAAGCCACGTCCCGTTATCCCGACACGCGGCGGGTCGAGCAGGTCGATATGTTTCACGGAGTCGAAGTTTCCGATCCCTATCGTTGGTTGGAGGAAGACGTCCGCAGCTCGGCGGAGGTTGCCGCGTGGGTGAAAGCTCAAAACGATCTCGCCCGTGAGTATCTCGACGCCATCCCCGAGAGGGAGCGGATCAAAGACCGGATTACCAAACTCTGGAACTTTGAACGCTATTCGGTTCCCACGCATACGGCTGGGCGATATTTCTATAGGAAGAACAACGGTCTGCAAAATCAGGCGGTGCTCTATGTGGCCGATGATTATACAAGCGAAGGCCGTGTGTTGATCGACCCCAATACCTGGTCGGAAGACGGCACGGTCGCGCTGGGATTCACCGAGGAAAGCGACGACGCCAAGTACCTGGCCTACGGTCGCAAGGATGCTGGCTCGGATTGGTCGACCGTTTACGTGTTGGAAGTCGAGACCGGCAAGCAACTCGAAGACAAATTGGAATGGGTACGCTGGGGCGACATCGTTTGGAATGCCGAAGGGACCGGTTTTTATTACGTGCGTTACCCGGTGCCCGAGGAAGGGGAGGAATTTCAAGCCCTTGCCACGAACCCAGCGATTCATTTTCACAAGCTCGGTGCTGCCCAGGCTGACGACCCGCTCGTCTACAATCGCTCCGACGAACCGACGTGGAGTTTTTGGCTCACACGCAGCGACGACAACCAGTTTCTCGTGCTCTCGATTTCCCGCAGCACGGACCCTCAGAATCAAGTCCTCGTACGCCGCGTCGATGCGCCGCTCGATGCCGAATTCCAACCGCTGATTGCCGATTTCGAGAACGAGTTCAATTTCCTTGGCAATGTCGGTGACAAGCTTTATTTTTTCACCGATTTCGAGGCACCGACCAAACGCATCGTCGCCATGGATGTCAATGAGCCCGGCCGCGAAAACCTCGACGAAATCGTCCCGGCGAGCGAAGCAACGCTTGACGGGGCATGCATCTTCCGCGATGTGATTGTGGGAAATTATTTGAAGGACGTCGTCGCGGAGGTGAAGACCTTCGCTCTCGATGGGAGTGATGCACGCGAGGTTAAATTGCCTGGGATTGGTTCCGCCGATGGCTTTGTTGGTCGGCAAACGGATACGGAAACGTTTTTCTCGTTTACGAGCTACACGACTCCCACAAGTATCTACCGCCTAGATTTGGAGAACGGCGAGGTGAAACTCGTTCGCCAACCGAAAGTCGAATTCGAACCGTCAGATTTCGAGTCACGGCAAGCATTTTACACAAGCAAAGACGGCACGCGCGTGCCGATCATCGTATCGCACCGCAAAGGATTGAAGCTCGATGGCCGAAATCCGACGCTGCTTTACGGCTACGGCGGGTTCAGTATTCCGGTGACCCCCACCTTTTCGGTGGGCTTTGCCACCTGGATGGAGTTGGGAGGCGTAGTGGCCGTGCCGAATTTGCGGGGTGGTGGCGAGTACGGCGAAGAATGGCATCAAGCGGGAAAGAAGGTCAACAAGCAGAACGTGTTCGACGATTTCATCGCCGCCGCGGAGTGGCTGATTGCCGAGAAATACACTTCGCCAAAGAAACTCGCCATCATGGGAGGCAGCAACGGCGGTTTGCTCGTGGGTGCCGCGATGACTCAACGTCCCGATTTATTCGGCGCGTGTCTCCCCGAAGTCGGCGTCTTGGACATGCTGCGTTATCAAAACTTCACGGCGGGTCACTTTTGGCGGGATGAATATGGAACGGTCGATGACCCGGCGGAGTTCAAGGCGCTGATTGCTTATTCGCCCTATCACAATGTGAAGCCGGAAACTGAGTTTCCTCCGACGATGGTGGTGACCGCCGATACCGACGACCGCGTCGTGCCGATGCACAGCTTCAAGTTCGGCGCGGCGCTACAACATGCTCAAGCCGGGGACGCGCCCATTCTAATGCGAATCGAAACCCGCGCGGGCCACGGGGCGGGCACGCCGACTACCAAACGGATCGAAGAAACCGCCGATCTGTGGGCGTTTTTGTGGAAAAACTTGGGGATGGAGAATTAGGCATCCCTTAACTGCCGCATGCATTGAGAATCAAAGTCGCGTCATTGGAAAAAAACTGACGACACCCGCGGCGTAGGGAACAGGTTTTAGTTGCTCGACATCAGTTGGACAGCTCGACAACTATCACGGTTGATTAGATTCTGGTGCGTCCTGGACGGTCGATCATCTGGTTTACGCTTAGCGTGAGTACTGAGGCGAGGAAGAACACCCCAATCGTCATGAAACCTTTCCAAGCGATTTCGTTTTCCCAGCCACCCCAGATCAGAGTTAGTGCCAAGATCACGCCGGCAATAATGCACACGACGCAGACGGTGTAGCAAATCGTGTTCAAGTGTTTCAACGACATTGACGAGTTCCCAACAATAAGTGGTCAGAATGTGCTTGCATCTAATTTGTCAATATATCGGCATCCGGTTCGCTTACAATCATCTTCCGGCAACGAGCTTCGCTGCCGGTTAAATTTTCAGAATCCGAGATTTCTTCAGACAGTCGCTTCTTGCGCGACGGGGCTTTTCGTTCCAAAAAGTTTAATTCGCACCAAAACCTCGCTCTTTTAAGCTGCTAGCGAGATCATGGTCTGATTCCACGTATCGCCCTCACGGCGGATCGGTTATAGTGAAAGCTAGTTGGTACAGCCGATCGCGTCTGCGACGCCGCCTCTCTTTGCTTTTGCGGCACCACCCCATTCGTTCTTCGTCCGTTCCTTCCCAGGCTCGCGGTCCGGTTAGTGTGTTTGCGCCGGAATCTCTGCTGGCGAGTTGTGTTTCGATTTCTGTGTACGAGGAGTGCATTACGTGGGAAAGAAAGTTTATTGTGGCAATCTTAGCTACAACGTCTCGACAGCCGATTTAGAAGCTTTGTTTACACCCTTTGGTGCTGTTCGCAGTGCCGAGGTTGTGATGGATCGCGACACGGGACAGAGCAAGGGCTTTGGCTTTGTGGAAATGGATAACGACGGCGACGCCCAGAAGGCGATTCAAGATTTGAACGACATGCCGCACGACGGTCGCCCCCTGAAAGTGAACGAAGCGAAGCCACGCGAAGATCGCGGTGGCGGTGGCGGAGGGGGCGGAAGCCGCAACTACAATCGCGGCTCGCGTCGCTAGTAATCACCCAATACCTGAAACTGGTACGGCACGAAATGCTGGCTAGTTCTCTTATTGCTGGTTTCTAATCGTGTGACAAAAAAACCACATTGGCAGCTGCGCTTGTCACATGCGCGGCCATCGCCTTTTGCGGCTAAGGACTATGAATGGCAAAAAATCAAAACACCTTTGAGAAACGGCGGCGTGAAGTCGAGAAGAAATTCAAGGCGGAAGAAAAGCGCAAGAACCGAATCAAAAAGAAGACATCCCCGGAACCTGCCTCAGCATCTCGTAGCTATGAGCCCTCCGAGGAAGAAGATCCTACTGACGAAGCGCCAAAAGATTCTCAGTAAATGTCCGCCTAGACGTTAAGCCCCTACGAATTCAGTAGGTTCTAAAGCAATAACGGCGGAAACACTTCTCAATGACCTTGCAAATTCCGGTTTTGCAGGTACAATATCTGTAGCTGCAAAACTTGCACATCTTAATAACCCCCCCACAAGAGTTCCTATGGCACGCCTCACGATTACCCAGGAAGACTTCTTCAACGACCGCCAAGGGAGGACCTTTGTTGACGTTCTCAAAGATCCTGAGCAGCCGTTTTTAGAAGTTCTGACCTTTTTTAACGATCCCGACCGACAACGGCGGATGCTGGAAGCGGAGATCCACCACGATCGCGCTCCGATGGCGGGCGTCGTGCGGGAATTGGAATCGCAGCCGAAAATTAACGAGTTTCTTTCACAAGTTCATCCCAAACGCACCCAACGGCTTCGCCAGGCAATCGGAGTTCTGGTCCGGATCCTCATGGAACGTCAGGGATGGAAAAAGTCCGGCAAAAAGGGTTCCCTCGGGGTTCGCGCGGAAGCTTCCAAAGCTTCACCTGCTCACAACAGGGGCGGCTTGGCGTTCTGGTTTCTCCGAGCCGAACGTTATGAGCTCGAAACAGGAATGCCATTTCGCACCGCTGCCGAGCGCCATCGAGTTTTGCATGGCTCGACTCGGCGGACGAAATCTCAGCAAACCAACAAATCCAAATAGGTCACACTCCACTGATGCTACCAGCAAACATCGCTGATTTTAGAGTATCGATCAAACACGAGGGCTACTCATGCCGCGTGAAGGCTGAGGGAGTGGCGAACTCGCTGTGGTTATTGAAGTGCTTGAGCCATTCGTTTGCCTTTAAGACGAGCGAGCCACTTGTGGCCAATGGGCCCACCGAATACTGCACCTTTCAGCTGGCGTACGGGTCCCACCTGACGCGGCGGGGTTTGGAGAGTTTGTTGTTGTCGGTGCCAGGTGTGCGTCTCAGCGTGGATCGTGGTTCCAAGACAGGTCGATAGCTCCGCTATCGAATTTTGCAATACCCTGTACGTGTCGGCATTCGGTTCAAAGCAATGACCATAGACACACTCCTCTCGCATATGAGGAAATGACAATGTTCGGTAGAAGCGACGTTCCCGATAAAGAACTTATAAAAATGATCAAGCGCAAGCTGGATCGCTCCGGCACAGGTTCGCAGTCGCGAGTCACCGCGACGGTCCGGCAGGGAACCGTCACCCTTTCAGGAAAAATTCAGTACGAAAATCAGCGGACCCCGATCGTCAAGGCGGTCTCGAGTGTTCCGGGAGTCCGTAACGTGGTCGACCAGTTACAAGGCCCCTCTAAGCACGCCGGGCAGGGGCATTAGAATCACGACGTGAATTCTCGTTCCCCGGAATAATCAGATCCCCGTGCTCGTCATATTCCAGCCGCAACGGACCGGTGATCACTTCGCCGGCGGAATCAATCGAGCCTTCGTTCCCTTGCAGCAGGTTGAGAAGCTGTTGCCCGTGGCGGTCGATCAAGTCGGCAATCTTGCGAAGCGACGTGGCGGCCAGCTCAGGAGTGACTCCACGACGAACCGTGAGCCAAAGTAACGAATCGCCGCCCATCGGAACCATCTCGAAATGGACATGATCCCCATCGGCGTCCACCTCGGGATAGAGGATGTTGCCCACTTCATCCCGAGTGGTCGGAATTTGGGCGACCTCATGTTGCCCGGGTCGTTGCAAGGTTAACTCAAGACCTAGCTGCTGGTTGGCCCGCTCCGCTGACATCGCTCCCGCGCCTCCGAATAAGAAAAGTGGCCGTCACCCAAGACACGGCATTTATTATTTTTGTCGGAAGAAATCGAGCGTCAAGTCATTGCGCAAATGCACCGGGTGCCAACCAAAAACCGTGAGAAATTGTGCTTATTGACATCTCTCCGGTGTCTGGCAAAATTTGTGTCTGTTAAATTTATGGATACAAGTAATCTAGGAACCTTCGCAGATGAGAACAATCATGGCGATTAGTACCGCGGACGCAGTGTGGCAAGGTGAACTCAAGAGTGGCAAGGGAAACGTCAAATTTGGCGGCGGAGCCTTCGACGGGCAATACTCGTTTGCGTCCCGCTTCGAAGAAGGGACCGGCACGAATCCCGAGGAATTGATCGCCGCTGCCCACGCAAGTTGCTATTCCATGGCACTTTCCAACGGACTGTCGCAAGCAGGGCATCCTCCGACCGAAGTGAAGACCACGGCCAAGGTGCATCTTGAGAAGGGTGCGCAAGGCTTTGGTATTCCAAAAATCGATCTTATAGCCGTTGCCACCGTGCCGGGAATTGATGAGGCCACATTCCAAGAGCAAGCCGAGACGGCCAAGAAAAATTGCCCAATCTCGAAGCTGCTCTCGGCGGCCGAGATCACACTCGATGCCAAGCTTGTGGGCTGATGCCAGTCTTTTAACGATTGCTCTCGCGGTTGGCGATGTCATTCGATTCGCTTGAGGGTCGTTCAAATCGTCCCATCAATTCGGCTTGCGCGATGATGTGATCTTGCATGGCTTGCTCGACCTCCGCGCGCGTGACACCCGCCTCAAGCTTAAGCGACTCGACGTCCAAAGCATACAAGCGAAAAAAATAACGATGCTCGCCATGTTTGGCGGGAGGGCACGGACCGCCATAGTGATTGTGTTGGAAATCATTGCGGCCTCCGACGCCCATCTTGGGTGCATCGGCCGGTATCATTATTGCCTCGCCAGGAATGTCAAAAAGTACCCAATGCGTGAACGTTCCGTTGGGTGCGTCAGGATCGTCAACAATCAATGCGAAGCTGCGCGTTCCCTCGGGCGGGTGAATCCAGGTTAGTTCAGGCGATTTGTTATCGCCATCGCAAGTGAAGCGAACGGGGATGGTGCTGCCGTGAGGGAAATCGGGACAGGTTAAAGTAAAACCTTGTTCAGCCATGACATATCTCCCTTAATAAAAATACTTGAAGTGCATGCCGGGCAATGCATCTGCATTTCGATACGAAATGCAAACCTTGTGCCGGTTGAGCACGAAAGGTTAAGAGCTTTTAGCGAACATTTCTCGCAAAACTTCGGCATCGCGGACGGCATATCCATGGTGATCGTTGTTGAAATAGGCGAAGACGCGTTGTTTCTGGGCGACTTCCGCTAGCCATTCAGCCCATGCTTTTAAGGCGCTTGGCCGGTATTTGTTGGCATACTTTTTCTTTCCCGGTCCGTGGAATCGCACATAGGCCGCGGGACCCGTTACACGGCGGGGATGCCGAGGCAACATGTCGTGAACACAAAGGCACAACTTGAATTCGGCCATTAACTCATATGTGTCTTCCGCTAGCCAATCGCGATTGCGAAATTCGAACACGTGAGTTTCATCGCTCGGCAGCAGTTCGGCAAAATCTCGGAGTCGGGAGAGATTCTTTTTCCAGTTCGGCGGAAGCTGATAGAGCAAAGGACCCAAGTGGGTCTTGAGCCGACGAGCGCTGCGGAGAAAGCGATTTAATGGATCACGGGCGTCTTTCAACTTTCGCATGTGTGTGAGATAACGATTTGCTTTAACAGCATAGACAAACTTGCGCGGAGCTTGTCGCTCCCATGCGCTGAGCGTGCGGCTCGTGGGCTGCTGGTAAAACGTGTTGTTGATCTCAACCGTATTGAATAATTGGCAATAGTAGGCAAACCATTTTTCTTGCGGCAGATCCTGCGGATATATGATTCCCCGCCAGTCGCCGTAGTTCCAGCCGGATGTACCGATGAGTATTTTGTGGGCCATGAGAGCGTCCTCGCCAGATAGAATGCTATTCCGAAAGGAGCCAAGTTTTCTAAGGGAGAGCCGGTTTTGGAATGTCAAATGGGCAAAGCGTATGCCCAATTGTCTTCTAGTCGACCGCGAGTGGGCGGAGTTCTTTCGGCAGGGGGAACGACACGTCTTCGGTTCGCAGAGAGCGAGCTTCGACCATCGCGCCAAATCGCTCGCTGAGAAAATCGAGTACCGCTTCGACCACCACTTCGGGAGCGCTCGCTCCGGCGGTGACGAGCACGGTCTCGACGCCGGCAAACCAAGCGGGATCAATGTCCTCCACGCCGTCGATGAGATGGGCAGTGACGCCCCGTTCGTGGGAGAGTTCCGCGAGCCGCTGGCTGTTCGAGCTGTTTTGGCTTCCCAAGACGAGTGTGAGATCAGCATCGCTGGCTAGCACTGAGACGGCTTCCTGCCGGTTTTGAGTGGCATAGCAAATGTCATCCTTCGGTGGCGAAGCGATAAGAGGAAAACGTTCGCGCAAGCGGCGGATAATGCGGTTGGCGTCGTCGACGCTGAGCGTGGTCTGCGTGAGATATGCGACCTTTGTTTCATCGGCCACGGTAAGCGTGTCGACTTCTTCGGGGGTTTCGACCAGCAGAATTGCTTCCGGTGCTTCACCCATCGTGCCAATTACTTCGTCGTGACCTTCGTGACCAATCAGCACGATCGTGTAGCCCTGGTTGGCGTAGCGAATCGCCTCAAGGTGAACCTTGGTCACCAGCGGGCAAGTCGCGTCGATGGCCCGCAGCTTGCGCTCGCGAGCCAGACGGCGAATCTCGGGCGAGACGCCATGAGCCGAGAACAGCAGCGTAGCACCCACGGGGACGTCCGTGAGTTCGTCAACAAACACGACCCCCTGCTCGCGGAAGCGGTTGACGACGTACTTGTTGTGAACGATTTCGTGATAGACGTAAATCGGGGCCGGCAACGACTGGATCGCCAAATCCAGGGCGTCGATCGCCATGTTCACACCCGCGCAAAAACCGCGAGGGCTAGCCAGCAAAACCCGCATTGTGTTTGGATCCCTGTATTAGTGGAAAGCGTCATCGTCTTACCACATGATAACCGCAGCAGGGTCGCACCGACAACTTGAACACCAGCTCGCTCTAACGGGGCTTGTTCGGAGCTTGTTGCCAACTGATGCGGTTGAATGGGATGCGAGCCTTTTCCGTCGCACCGAATTGGGTTTCCATTCGCTTGAGGGCCCGATTCATTTTCAGGCTGAATTCAAACAGGGCGTGGCCGTCAACGGTCACGGCGGGCAAGTCGCGACTGGCATCCGCGGGGGTGGGGGCCGGAATTGGAGATTGTGAACTTGCCATGGGAAACTCCTGGGCGAGATCGCCGCTCAACGGGGGATACCGATTCTGTTCCGCCGATCCCTCGAACTAGGGCGAACGATCCCGCTCGCGTTAGTAAATCATACGCAGGACACATGAAGATTGTTCGCGGTTCAACGCAAAATCTTGTCCCTGCCAAAAAGAGCGCAAAGCCGAAAGATGTGTTACAATCTCAGGTTCGGCCGCGAGTCTTTATTTTTCGCTCTTTACGCCGTTCTTTTTGATGCGTTCACCCGAGCGGGGGGAAGAAGCGGGCTGAAATCCTGCGGAATTCCGCATCGAGGCGAGGATTTCCACGGCGCGCGACAGCTCTTCTCTGTCGAGGAAGCCATCGCTGTTTCGGTCGATTTTTTCAAACCGGTTGGCGATTCTGCGCGGCGCTTCCCGGCGACTGAGTTGGCCATCGCCGTCGGCATCGGCCTGCCTCAAGAGCTGATCGACGCGTTGGTTGGTTTCGGCCAACGGAGGACGATTGTCTTCCATTCTTGTGATGCGCTCGCTGAACGTCTTGAATTCTTGCTCGCTCAACTGCTTGTCTTCATTGCGGTCGGCCCGTTGCAGCAATTCGGCGAATCTGTCGGCGAAGGATTCGGGGACTTCCTCGGCGGTGACTTTCCCATCGCCATCGGTGTCCAGTTCCGCGAAGAGCATAAGCGCATTTTCCGGGCTCGCCATGCCTTCACCGGGGCGAAGCGAAGTACGCAAGCGCTCCAGGTAAGCCCATTGTTTGTCGGTAAGCAGCGCGAGCTCCACCTCCACGTCGATGCCTTCGCGGGCGGCAAATCGGCTGGCCATGCCAGAGTAGCGAATCGCCTGCTGGCGTAGTTGGGGGATCCGCAGACGCCTGCGATCTTTGAGATTCATCAACTCGGCGAAGTCATCATAAAGGGGTCGCATGTTTGCGGGGACTTCACCGGCTTTGATCACTAGATCGGCATTGCGATCCATCAGCACCAACATTAAAAGCAAGGCATCCGACCCAGGCAGTTTGTTGTCGGCCTTCTCGGGAAGAGGTTTGGCGGGGCGGTGTGGGGTGAGTCCGTCTTGGAACTCAGCGAACGAAAGTTGCCCATCGCGGTTGGCGTCGGCGTTGCGGACGAGCCGGTGGAAGAGTGGGGCGGAGCTCGCAGGGATTTCGGCTTCAGTCAATTGCCCGTCGGCATCGGTATCGAGCCGGGCAAAGAGATCTGCATGTTCGTCGCCCAAGGCAGCGCTGCTGAGCAGGAGCACAAGAAGAACGACAGGAATAAGGATGCGATCGAATGACATGGGATCCAGGAGCGTATTTCGACGGGTTTTTTACTATTCTATCAAACCCACGAGATTGGCCCAGGTTTCGGCGGATGTGCCAGCAATGCTGGTTTTTCGCGTGGGAGAGTGGCGTTGACGCAAATAGGGCCCCTGGCCTACGATCCGCACACCCGTAATTCCACTTGCCAGAATCCCTGAACTGCCGAGCGGCCCCCCGCGTAATTTACCCAGGGCAGCACGAACCGCACGCGTGACGTTGCCCTCAAAACCGCTCCAGCGAACTCGACTGTTACGTTGCGTTCGCCCTTAGCCGCTTGAGGCAGGAAAGGTTGCCAAAAGTCAACAAAGGAGTCGTTTGGAGGCGGATTAAGATTGTCACACTTGCTACAGGAGTTTTTTTGCGAGCGACCCGTCCTCAAGAGAAATCAGTGGAAGGTTGCTAGCAGCCAGGTCGATGATGTTTGTGTTCTCGCAACTGCGTTCTCATCGACAGGGTCGCCCCGACAATCTTCTCCCCCGACCTGCAATCCGATGTTCGCTGACTGAGATTTACTACTTCAAAAACAGATTGGCTCGATTCTCATCAGGCGTTACGATAGGCACTTAAGCAACAGCGGTGCCTCCGCCCGAGCACAAGCCCAAGGT
>JBGTEU010000571.1:0-6124 GCA_041747595.1 Bythopirellula sp. | reverse complement strand
GCGTGTCGCGCAACATGCACTCGCCGTGGCCGCTTGTTATGGAGAACAAGCCGTGAATTCGCTTCGACCTATCGCCACCATTTCACTCTTGGGCATCGTCGGTCTTTTTCTTTACATGAAGATCAACGAGACCGAGCCGGTCGTTCCCGTCGACGCCATGAGCTGGGACATGACTGGCGATCTCGACATCGGCAATGGGAATATTGGTGGCCCCGAACTGGGGAATCTCGACATCGGCCCAGCGACGGGTGATTTCAATGCGCAAGTCTCCGCCGCGCCCGCTTCTCCAAGCTTCGATTCCGCACCCGCTTACTCACCTGACGTTACGAGTGAAGCCCCACCGGCGTATGTTCCCGATTCAGGCACAGCGGATGCTAATCTCGCACCCACCGTCACGGCAACCGAACCCGACTTCGAAATCGAAACGCCAGAGGTTGAGACAAGTATTGCCGAATCAAATATGACCGAATCAGAGCCGAGTGAATCCTCGAAGCTTCCCCCACTGCCTGCGCTTCCCGCATTGGCAGCCGGAGTGGCTCAGGAAGCGATCACGGATTCGGCCCCACCTTATAACACCTCGGTGAGCGATCCCTCGCTCTCCGCACCCGTGGACTCGCAAGAGTCGTTTTCCACGCAATCATCCGCCGCGCCCAGTTTCACAACGGAAGACCCCATCACACGGACCGAATCCCTTCAAGGGGAAACGAACACCACCGCCGGGCAAGCGTCGCTCTTCTCGGCCACGCGGTTGGCGGTGCAATCCGCCCTTGATCGGGGCGAGTTGTCGCAAGCGCTCTTGTTGCTTTCCGACTGGTATGGCGATCCGTCGCTCTCTGCCGCCGAAGCCACCGAAGTGCAGGATCTCCTGAGCCAACTCGCCGGCAGCGTGATTTACTCGACCGAGCATCGCCTCGAGCCCCCTTACATGGTGCAAGCCGGCGAGCGGTTGGAAGACATCGCGCAAAAGCACAGTGTTCCATGGCAGCTGCTCGCCAAGATCAACGGACTTGCCAGTCCCGACCAATTGCAGCCGGGTCAGCAATTGAAAGTCGTCCGCGGTCCCTTCTCGGCCCGCATCGATTTGAGCGAACGCAAATTGGTGCTCATGCTCGACCGCCGCTATGCGGGGCAGTTTAGCGTCGACGTGGAACCGACCAGTTCCATCGAGGAGGGCTACTGGGCCGTCAATCAGAAATTGCTCACTCCCGCCAATGTGGGGATGCTCAATGCGGCGGCCACGTCACCGGGTGAAGAGCGCAGCATCCTGCTCACCAGCACCAACGGCGGCACAGGACAGGTGACAATCCTCCGCGGCCCCGGTCCCGCGACTTCCGCCGCCACGGAGCCGGCAGGACGCGTGATCCAACTCCAATCAACCGACGTCAGCGACGTGTACGACATTCTGTCGCTGGGTTCGCAAGTGATGATCCGTCGGTAAGGATGGGGTTTACAGGAGGGAGCAGAGAGAGCAGAGAAGTGTAGTAATCTGCGCGTAAAGTCATTGAGGTGCTGGCGATGCATCAGCTTTATGAGACGGCATCCAATCTGACAGGTGACATCATCGCGGCCGCCATCGAAGTCCATAAGACAATGGGGCCAGGCCTAGCCGAGTCAATTTACGAGTGGTGCTTGATCAAGGAATTGGAATTAGGGGCTTTGACTGCAGCACCCAGAAAATAGTCATTATTCAATATAAGCACTTTCGCAAAGAAGAACCGCTGCGATACGATGTGCTTGTCGAGAACTGCGTGCTCGTCGAAGTCAAAGCCGTGGAGAAAGTCATACCGATTCACAAAGCTCTTTCTCTCAGCTACATGAAAATTCTAGACGTTCCCTTGGGACTCCTTATCAATTTTCATGTTGAGAAACTTACGGACGGAGTGTCTCGACTCATGCTCCGCGGTGCAGCAGATTAGATTTTATTGACCTCTCACAATCTCTGCTCCCTCCGCTTCCTCCTGTTAAAATCCCATGTACGACCGGCAAGCACTCCTTGAGCTCATCAAACAGCAGGCCCTCAAGTTTGGCGACTTCACGCTCGCTTCGGGGAAGAAGGCCAGCTTTTATCTTGATTGCCGTCAGGTGACGCTCGACGCACGCGGGGCGCAGCTCATCGGCGCGGGGATGTTGGAGCTCCTCAAAGACGATATGCCCGAGCTTGTCGGTGGGATGGCCATCGGCGCCGACCCCATCACCGCCTCGATTCTCACCTTGGCCGGCATTCAAAACATTCCCTTGCGGGGCGTGATGGTTCGCAAGGAACCCAATGGGCACGGCCTGGGTAAACACGTCGAAGGTCCCTACAAAGAGGGCGAACGGCTCGCGATCGTCGAAGACGTGGTCACCACGGGCGGTTCCTCCCTCAAGGCGATCGAACACTGCGAGGCCGTGGGCCTCAAAGTGGATCGCGTGCTGGCAATCATCGACCGCCTGGAAGGAGGCCGTGAAGCCTTCGCCGCGCGAGGTTACGAGCTGACAACATTGTTCACGATCAAAGATTTCGGAATTTGAAGCTAATCAATGTCATTCCGAAGGAGCCTTGGCGACTGAGGAATCTGGGTTAATCCCGTACTCGTATTCAGGTGCGTGTGATGGGAGAACCCAGATTCCTCAAGTCGTGGAACTCCTTTCGGAATGACATTCTCTCTCTTTATTCCCCAATCCCCAATCCCCAATCCGCATTCCGCAATTCACTTCATGGAAACTTCCCTCCACCGCCAATTGAAAGAACACTACGCGGCCGATGTGACGCTGCGTGAGGTGACGTTGGCCGGCTATCGTATCGATGCCATCCAGGGTAAGCGGTTGATCGAAATTCAGCACGGCTCGCTCGCAGCGATTCGCGACAAGATCGCCGCGCTGTTGGTCAAGCATACGGTGACCATCGTGAAGCCGATTGTTGCCACCAAACAGCTCGTCAAACTTGACAAACCGGGTGGCAGCGAGATCAGCCGCCGGTTGAGCCCCAAACGGGGCGGCGTGGTCGATCTTTTCGACGAGCTGGTTTACTTCACCCGCGTGTTTCCCCACAAGCGGCTCACGCTGGAAGTGGTGCTCGTCGAGATCGAGGAACTCCGCTATCCGGGTCACGGCCGGCGCCGTCGTCGCCGCGAGAACGATTTTCAGATTGCCGATCAACGCTTGCTGCGGATTGTCGAGGTCCGACAATTTCGCACGCTCGGCGATCTGCGTCGGCTCCTGCCACGGGAGCTTCCTACAACGTTCCACACGGGTCACCTAGCGACCACAATGAAAATCCCTCGGGGGATCGCCCAGCGAATCGCCTACTGCTTGCGGGAAACTGGGGGCGTACGCGTCGTCGGTAAAGAGGGCAACGCAATTCTCTACCGCTACACCCGCCGCGCGGCAGCGTGAATCACGGCTACCGGCGCTACCCGACAGCCTCGAATCTGCTACGATTATTCTTTGCCCATTCCCGCCATGTGCCTTATGAACGGCACCACAAATAAGGTCATTCCATGAGCGATCCCACCAGCCCCGCGCGAAAACCGCCCGTGCGGCAGCTCATGGGTCTCCAAATTCTCGGCACGGGAAGCTATGTCCCCGACAACGTCGTCACAAACGACGATCTTGCGTCGCTCGGTTGCGATGCCGAATGGATTATCCAGCGAACCGGCATCCGTGAGCGCCGCCACGTGCCGCCTGGAATGTCGACCGGCGACATGGCCGTGAAAGCCGCCGAGCGCTGCCTCGCCGCGGCGGGCGTCGACCGCAGTGAAGTCGATTTGCTCGTGCTCGCCACGCTCTCACCCGATCAATTGCTCCCCGCGACGGCGACCTTCGTGCAGGATCGTTTGGGATTGTGCTGTGGCGCGATGGATTTGTCCGCGGCGTGTTCCGGTTTCGTTTACGCACTCACCACGGCGATGCAATTCGTCGGTACGGGGGGCAGCAAACGCGCGCTCGTGATCGGGGCCGACGCCAACTCCCGCGTCGTCGATCCCGAGGACAAGAAAACCTACCCGCTCTTTGGCGATGGTGCCGGCGCGGTGCTGCTCGCTCCCGGCAGTCCCGAGCAAGGGGCACTCGCCTACACGCTCGGTTCCGATGGTTCGGGCATCGAGCTGTTGTACCGACCCACCGGTGGCGCGATCGATCCCTTTGAATCGTGCGATCCTAAAAAGCGGGGCTGGTTCATGAAAATGGACGGCAAGCCCGTTTTCAAATGGGCCGTGCGACTCATCGAAGAATGTTCTCAAGACGTCGCCGCAGCCGCGGGACTCAAGCTCGCCGACGTTGACTGGTGGCTGCTGCATCAAGCGAACGTGCGAATTCTCGACGCGGCAATCGAATCTCTCGGCATCGACCACAAGCGGGTCGTCATGCACCTCGACCGTTATGGCAACACCTCGTCGGCGAGCATTGCCATCGCACTCGACGAAACCGTGCGCGCCGGCGGCATCCGCCGCGGCCACCATCTACTGCTCTCCGGCTTCGGCGCCGGCCTCACCTGGGGCACGATGGCGTTTCGCTGGTAATAATTGTCATTCCGAGGGAGCCTAGGCGACAGAGGAATCTGGTCACAATCATAGCGCCGGTCTCCATCCTGATTCGCGACATTGATTGAATCGCACATACATGGCAGACTACTACGTCTACATCATGTCGAATCCTTCTCGCACTCTTTATACAGGAGTCACGAACGATTTGGAGCGTCGTGTGTTAGAGCATAAACAGAAAAAGATTGAGGGATTCACCAGCAAGTACAATTTGACAATGCTCGTTTGGTACGACTCGTTCAACGACATCAATCAGGCGATCGAGGCGGAAAAGAAAATAAAAGCTTGGCGTCGATCAAAGAAAAATGATTTGATTGAGACAATGAATCCACAATGGCTGGACCTCGCTGAGCAATGGTACCCAGAAGAACAGTAACTGGCATGCGACCCAGATTCCTCTGTCGCCTAGGCTCCCTCGGAATGACATTTGATTTTCTCAGCGAACTCTGCGTTTAAATGGATTTTAATAATCATGACCGCTACTAAATCAAAACCCAAACCAGCCCTTCTCCCCTCGCGCGATAAAGTCAAAACCGCCGACACCTGGAATCTCGCTTCGCTCTATGCCGACGACGCGGCATGGGAGAAGGATTTTCTTGCCTGGGAAAAACAGATCAAGCGTTACGCCGCTTTCCAAGGCAAACTTGGCACGGGCGCCGAGCAACTGGCCGAGTGCCTCAAGTTCGACGTCAAATTCGACCGTCAAGCCGAACGATTGGGCACCTACGCATTTCTGAAAACCACCGAGGACACGGCCAACAGCACCTACCAGCGGATGGTGGGCCGCTTTCAGCACGCTTCGAGCGAAGCCGGGCAAGCCGCCAGCTTTATCCGACCCGAGATCATGGCGATCCCGGCAAAAAAGTTTGATGAGTTCCTGAAATCAAAATCACTCGCTCCGTATCGACTGCTGCTGGAGCGCATGGTTCGCTATCGGCCCCACACGCTTTCCAATCCCGAGGAAAAGCTGCTGGCCATGCAGAGCCAAATGTCCGACACGGCCAACCATACCTTCCGCCAATTGACCGACGCCGATTTCAAATTCGGCATGATCAAAAACGAAAAGGGCGAGCTCGTTGAACTCTCGCACTCGTCGTTCTCGGCATTGTTGCACTCGCCAAAGCGCTTGGTCCGCAGCACGGCGTTTCACCAATACTACGAAGTCTTCGCAGGCCACGAAAACGCCCTTGCCGCCACGCTGAGCGGTTCCGTCCAGCGAGACATTTATTACGCCAAGGCCCGCGGCCACAAGAGTGCCATCGAGTCGGCGCTGTTTCACGACGACGTGCCGCTCGCCGTGTACGACAATTTGATCGCGGCGGTTCGCGGCAAACTCCCCGCGCTCTATCGCTATTACGATCTTCGCCGTCGCAAAATGCGGCTCAAAGAGATTCATGCGTATGACACCTACGTGCCGATCTTGAGCGATCTCGATCAGAAACGCACCTGGCAGCAGGCAGTCGATTCGGTGGTCGAGTCACTCGCACCGCTTGGCAGCGAATACACGAGCGTCCTCGAACGTGGTCTTACATCTGACCGTTGGTGCGACCGCTATCCCAATCGCGGCAAGCAGAGCGGGGCGTTCAGTTGCGGCACGTTCGACG
>JBGTEU010000570.1:0-1580 GCA_041747595.1 Bythopirellula sp. | reverse complement strand
TATCTGCGGACACCTTGAAGCCTCCCGTCGGCAGCACCGCTCGCAAGCTTGGAGAGCGAGCGGCTAACGCGCAACGAGAAATCGGCGCAGCAATAGCCAATCTTGAAATCCGCCAGGGTGATGAGCCTCCGTCAGCTCTTTCCCCTCCCGAAACGGACGCTCGCAGTGAAACCGCTTACGCACCAGCTCCTATGCAAGTCCAATATGCGATGTCGTCATCAGGCGAAAGGCTTAGCGCTCTCGCCGTCACCGTAGCGAACGGGGATTTGGTATCTGTTCGGCTCGACGAACTCATCTCGCTATTCGAAAATGAGATGGAGAAGCCGCTCTTCGTCTGGCTCAAATCCTCGTCCGAAACGAGCAAATTCGTGACCACCGAGACCCTGCGCCATTCGGGCATCGCGGTGGACTATAATGACGCATCCAAACAGTTAATACTGTCGATCGCGAAGTAAGTGCGAGCGTCAGATATTCTTGGCTAACGATTTCCCGCCTTGATGGCAGCAAGTTTCATCCAATTTGGGCTATCGGCACAAGAAAGCTCGCAAGTTTAAGTTGGCGGCGTCGCAGCCCTTGCAAATTGGGCTCCCAAAGTCGCTCGCTGAGCTTGCAGCTCCTGCATTTCTCGCTCAAGCAGTCTTGCATCCGCCGATGTCCTAGCTGCGGCTCCAAGGCGAACGTAAAGCATATCTCGCTTTTGAACTAGCCCTTCGATCCGATCGGTCAGGAGTGCCTGCTGTTCGAGCATGCCTTCAATTTCTGAAGGCGGCCCCTTGTTTAATTCCTGCAGGGCTTTTGCCATATCAGCTTCGGACTGAAGAGTTTGCGTAACCGCTTGGCCAACCGTGGTCGCCGAACCATGCGACTGCCCTATTGGACGACCGCAATAGTTTTTTGAACCGGGCCAGTGCAGAACGGCGTAAGTTGTAAATGCGACCCGTTCGTCGTCGGGGAGTTGCCGCGCAATTTTGCTGACCACACGCGAATCATTCAGGTCGAGACCGGCTAGCGGCGTGTCGCCAACCGGCGCCACACAAGACGCGATTGCCGCGATAACCCATGTTGACATGATTGCGCGGATCATTCGCCCAACTCCATTCTGGAACTAAGTATACTCTCGCCTGGTTAACATGGGCTAAATGGGGGGCTACCTCCGAAGCAGATGTAGCTGTCATCCTCGTGGGCGCAAATAAAGACCGCGCGCTCGAAGCTGCCATCGTGGCGGCCAGACTTGTCGAACACGGGGATATGCAGTTCGATGCTCTTTTCTTCCAGCTTCCAGGCCAGGTTGGCGGCTGAGCCGGGCGATAACTCCAGATCCTGACTGCGCTTCCTCCACGGCTGGCTGCACTCGCTTCCAGCCGACGCTGAAGATCTACACCCCATATCACTTTTCAACTTTGCTTCTTATGAAAGTGCTTTCAATCGGCAAGCGTGTAGCGCTGAATAACTGACCGGCCAGAGGCCGGTAGGATCATGTGGTGTGGCTGAAGCCGTCCTTGTGGGTATGCCGGTCGAGATAGCGCATAATTATATCGTCGGTGATGTTGCCGGACGTGGTCGAGAAGTACCCGCGTTGC
>JBGTEU010000569.1:0-2671 GCA_041747595.1 Bythopirellula sp. | reverse complement strand
GCTTTTCCGTTATGGGCGACGCGTCAAACAGCTTGAGCGGCGGTTTCTTCGCGCCCCCACGATTATGCGTCTTGGGTTGAGCCAACAAATGGACGGCCTGCTCAAGTGTCGCATCGAGGGGCGACAAGTCGGCGGGCAACGAACGCGTGTCGGTACCGCATTTCACATAGGGTCCATAGCGACCGTTGTGAGCCTCGATCGGTTCGTTCTTTTCGGGATGATCCCCCAAGTTGCGCGGCAATGAGAGCAACTTGAGTGCAATTTCCAGATCAATCTGTTCGGGAACCATCCCCTTGAGCAAACTGGCGTTCTGGGGTTTTTCTTCTTCGTCGGTATTACCGCGCTGCACGTAGGGTCCGAAGCGACCGACTTTGATGTACACCGGCTTGTGCGTGTCGGGACAAGTCCCCAACGGCTCGTCACCTTTTTCGGCTTGATCCAAAAGATTCAGCGCGACTTGGAGCGTCACCTCGTCGGGGGCCATGTCGTCTTTTAGCGACGCCGTGCGATCGCCTTGCTCGACAAACGGCGAATAACGGCCCACTCGCACGAAGACTTCGGGGCCATTCTCGGGTTTGCCAATCAAAATACGGCTAATCTTGGCGGGATCGATTTCGTCGATCTTGTGTTCAAGCAGTTTTTTCAAACCGGGGCGGCCGTTGCCAAAATAAAAGTTGTCGAGATATTCCACATGCCCCCGTTCGCCGCGACTGATCGCGTCGAGATCGTCTTCCATTTGGGCCGTGAATTGATAATCGACCAGCGCCCCCAGGTTTTCTTCCATCAACGTGATTACCGAAAACGCGACCCAGGTGGGGACAAGCGCGTTGGCTTTCTTGAACACGTAGTTGCGGGCGAGAATCGTGTCGATGATCGAAGCATAGGTGCTCGGACGGCCAATACCGCGTTCTTCGAGCGCCTTCGTAAGCGCCGCTTCGCTGTAACGCCCGGGTGGCTGGGTGCTATGTTCCTTGGCTTCAAGCGAAGTTGCTCGCAACAATTCACCAACTTCCAAGTTAGGAAGCGACCGCTCTTGATCGGCAAGCTCCATGCTGGGGTCGTCGGAACCTTCGACATAAGCCCGCAAATAACCGGGGAAGTCGATGGTCTTGCCACTCACCTGGAACGTGCAGCCCTCGCCCTCGATGGTCACGATAATCCGCCGTCCCCGAGCGTCGGACATCTGGCTGGCAATCGTGCGCTTCCAAATCATATCGAAGAGCCGGAATTCGTCGTTGTTCAGCACTCCCCGCATTGTGTCGGGGAGTTCAAACGGATGCCCCGCGGGACGAATCGCTTCATGCGCTTCCTGGGCATTCTTCACCTTCGATTTGTACAACCTCGGCTCAGCGGGCAAGTATTCCGCACCGTAGCTGCGGCCTACCAAAGCTCGGGCATCTTCGATCGCCACGTTTGCCAAATTGGTCGAGTCGGTACGCATGTAAGTGATGTGGCCGTTTTCATACAAACTTTGAGCGACCTGCATCGCGCGCCGCGCGGTAAAGCCGAGCTTGCGGTTCGCTTCCTGCTGCAGCGTGCTTGTGGTGAACGGCGGGTACGGCTTGGTCGAATAGGGCTTGTCTTCAACCGAAGTTACGCGGAATTGGCCGCTGGCGATTCGGGCCGCCAAATCACGGGCACCCTCACCATCGAGCAACAGCAATTCGGAATTCTTGAGCTTGCCGGTAGCGGAATCGAAGTCTTTGCCGGACGGAATCTTGCGGCCATCAACCGTCATCAAGGGGGCTTCGAGCGTTTGGCCATCTTGCTTGGCAAATGTGCCGAGCAGATCCCACCATGTGCCGGAAACAAATGCCATCCGTTCCCGTTCGCGCTCGACGATCAACCGCACGGCAACGCTCTGCACCCGCCCCGCTGAAAGCTTGGGCCGCACTTTGCGCCACAACAAGGGCGAGACTTCGTAGCCGTACAGCCGGTCGAGAATCCGGCGGGTTTCTTGCGCACGGACTAAACCTTGGTCGACGTCGCGGGGCCCGGCGAGCGCTTCCTGAATCGCATCTTTGGTGATCTCGTGAAACACGAGCCGATACACGGGCACCTTGGGTTTGAGAATTTCCAGCAGATGCCAGCTGATCGCTTCCCCCTCGCGGTCCTCGTCGGTCGCGAGATACAGGGCATTCGATTTTTTCAGCTCATCCTTGAGCATTTTGATTTGCTTGGCTTTTTCCGGAGGAACGACATAGATCGGGGTGAAATTGTCGTTGACGTTCACCCCCAGATTTGACCACGGCTGTCCTTTATATTCCGCGGGGATTTGGGCTGCCCCCTGCGGCAAGTCACGGATGTGGCCGATGCTCGCCTCGACCTTAAATCCCTTGCCAAGGTACTTGCCGATGGTCCTCGCCTTGGCTGGAGATTCGACGATGACCAGGGCCTGGCCGGTGCCGTTGGAATCAGTGGTGTTTGCCTTTTTTGCCATGTGTTCGCTTTGTACTATGCCTTCGCCGGTTCGAAACCAGCCAAATTCCGATACTCTTATCCGCTGAAAACCGAGGAGTGCGTGAGCAAAGTCTTGCTAGGCTGCCTCTTCCGGTCAACTTCTACAGCCCCTACATTTATAGGATTGGGCAAGGGTGAATCTCGTTGAGTGGGCAAGTTCGCCCCTCGTTTGTGGATCGCTTTGCCTACCGTTTTCGCTAGTTTCCGTGGC
>JBGTEU010000568.1:0-4186 GCA_041747595.1 Bythopirellula sp. | reverse complement strand
ACAACGCTTCAGGAACCTCAAAAAACGCCGAAGAGAATGTTGAAGACAAGACGCACCTCCGTGCCAGCAAAGAAAAGAAATCCTTATTCTGCTGTACGGAAGGCGAAAACCCTTAGTTCAGTATTCGGATAGGCTCTTAGTGCTTTGGGCGATTATGTCATTCCCGCGCAGGCGGGAATCCAGATTGCGGCGGTCACTGGATTCCCGCCTGCGCGGGAATGACGCTCAGCGTTTGCTGATCGCCCAAATAGCTACCACCTGCATAAAGACTGTAGGCATGTGGGCGAATTCATTGCCGGAACTGCGCACCGCTTGTTCCGGCCTACGACTAAAACGAATCAGCAGAAAATCCGCTGCCCGGTCCGGCAGCTCTGTTTTGCCTGATTGGTGATGATGATCGCCTTGTGGGCGTCGTCGAGGCTGGCGGTTTTCAGAACCAAACTCTCCACGGCGCGGTGGAAGTGGAGCAGCAATTGCTCGCCGACGTTGCGCTCGTGGTCTAGTTTTTCCATGTGTTGGCCAGCACCATCGAACCAGGCGACGGTGCTGGGCAAGTCGACGAACGCAATCCCCTTCTCGCAGACCACCTTGAGATCGGCGGGTCGGCGATAAGCAAGCGATTCCTCGAGCGACTCGGGCACATAATTCCCGCAACCGATAATCGCCACGGGGCCAGCGCCCACGTCGGCATTCGGAGAAAAATCGAGGCTCACCGCAAAATAGTCGTTCAGCAGCGAATCGGGCGCGCGATGGGCCGTCGCCAACAACGACGTGGGATCCGCTTCCACCACATAGCGGCACCAGTCGACTAGCTCCACCAAATCGCGGGCGCAACGGTCGCCACTTTCGCATTTGATGGGAGAACTTCGCCGGCGATTGCAAAATAAAAGTCGCGGTTTGCCTAGTCGCGTGGCCAACAATTCTTTCAGCCGCAACGTGGCGGGCGAAAGTCGGCAAGCGAACTCGGCCATGAATGCGATGCCCGATTCTTCCACGCGTTGGCGAAGCTCGGTGGCTTGGCTGTCTTCGAGTTCCAAGGCGGCGGCGCAGTAAACCGCTTTGCCATATTCGCAGGCCGCAAAAATCGGCGTCGGCCCGTAAAAGTGCGCGGACAGCAGCAACACGCAATCGATGTCGTCCCGATCCATCAGCGCGCGAAAGCCATCGTAGACGGTGGCGTTGAATTGCTTGGCAACTTGAACGGCCCGGTGCTGCACGGGATCGCAGACGGCACAGACCTCCAACCGATCTGAAAGGGCCCGCAAGGCTGGCAGATGGCGTGATTCCCAAGCTGATCCTACTCCAACGACGCCAATCCGCAGTTTCATAGCCGTCCCACAGCGATGCTCGATTAGTCAAAAGTGAAGACACCGCTAAACCCTAGGCCGCGGGGCCTCACTCAATTATAGGTCTTAAAGCGACTTTGGCTCAATCGAGATTTGTTCGATCATCTCGGCCAGCAACTCCATGGGAAGCCCAATCACGTTCGATTCGTGGCCATTAACGATCCGCAACCAACCGGGTCGATCTTGCAGTCCAAACGCGCCGGCTTTATCTCGCCACAAGCCACTTTCAAGATATTCGTCGATTTCCTCGTCTGTGAGGTGGTCCATCTCGAGCTCGGTGATGGCGATCCGCGTACGGGGGGCTGATTTGGTCTCGTCGCCCCGCAGCATCCACACGCACAGCCCGCTGTAGACTCGGTGCCGCTCCCCGCGGAGTTGTTCGAGCATCGCCCGGGCGTGATCTTCGTCCCGTGGTTTGCCGAGGATTATCCCCTTGCACTCCGCCACGGTATCGCAAGCCACGAGCAGAGAGGGCCTGTTGGGAAGTTTTTTTTCACGCAATTGCCGCACCACGTCCATCGCCTTGCGAACGGCGAAATCGAGAACCAATTCCGCTGGGCCACATTGGCTGCAAATCCCCGATTCCGCCGCCTCATCGGGCGGGACGATTTCAAATTCGTAACCGGCCGCGGCGAGCAAGTTCTTCCGCTGGGGCGAGCCACTGGCGAGAATCAAAGGAAATGGCGACATTGGACTTTCGTGGATGCAAACGTTCGTTGGTTTCAAACTCTTAGCTACACACCGCAGCAATTACGTGTCACTGATGTATCCAGCGCGGCCTGTGGCCGCAACCAAATCCATTAACAGGAGGAAGCAGAGGCAGCAGAGAGGGAAGGCTAAACTCCACATTAATCACACATGAATCGGTTGGAATAAGTGGCGATTACTATTCTTCAAATCATCCCTATGGGACCAGAATTACTTCCGAGACTAGGAATGTCTCTGCTTCCTCCGCGATCTCCTGTAAGAATCTCCTGTAAGAATCTGCGCATGCTGAGAAAATCTGGATCGTTTGTAGCATGGATTATTCTCGACAGGCAACCGGCACGCAAATGACGCTCCCGACGAACAAATTTGACGTCCTCTACGAAGACAACCACTTGTTGGTGGTCAACAAGCCGGCGATGCTCCCCACGATGGGCGTCGCCGAAAGCGTGCCGAGCCTGCTGAGCGTGGCGAAAGATTATCTCCGTGAGAAATACCAAAAGCCCGGCAACGTTTATTTGGGCGTTGTGAGCCGCCTCGACACGCCGGTGACGGGCGTCACCATTTTCGCGCGGACCTCGAAGGCCGCCGCGCGATTGTCGGCCGCCTTTCGCGAACGCCGCGTGCAGAAAATTTACTGGGCCGTGGTCGAGGGAACCTTGCCCGAAGCCGAGGGCCTGCTGGAACATTATCTCCGCAAGGACGAACGGCATCGCAAGGTCCACGTCACCCACGCGGCGGCCCCCGACGCACAACTCGCCCGTTTGCGATTTCGTGTGCAGCGCTCGCACGCCGATCTCACGCTCCTCGAAATCGAATTGGAAACGGGCCGCAAACACCAAATCCGCGTGCAACTGGCGAAGTATGGCTTCCCAATCGTGGGAGATCGCAAATACGGCAGCACGCGCGTGTTTTGCAAGGGAAATACCCAGCCGCTGGGGATCGCCCTGCATGCCCGGCAATTGGTTGTGGACCATCCCGTGCAGAACGAGCCGATGACGTTCGTCGCCCCGCTGCCGCCGAGTTGGCAAGCGGAGCGCGGATTCGCCCGATTATTCTGAACGCCGTGCAGCGAACTTCGTCCGTTTTGCCGCGCATGCTCCCTGGCTGCTTGGCGCTAGACGAAAATGGCGACTAGACTGAAGCCATGCCCGAACATGGGCCTCGCAACTTTCCCTCTTTTCTGAGTGATGTTTCTCGTGCGCACTGAACGATCGATCCTCGAACGTGCCGGTTTGGCCAGCGGTCTTTTGACCGAGGAGCAGATCGATCGCGCCTGGCAAGTGCTGGTCGAGTCGCTCCCCGCCAACGAGGTCGTGATCGAGGAAATCTCCGACGAGCAACTCGCCGCGCAAATGATCGCGCTTGGCTACCTCAACCGCTGGCAGGCGGAGCAACTGCGGCAAGGCCGCACGAAGTTCAATCTGGGAGCCTACCGCATTCTCGACGCCATCGGTCACGGCGGCATGGGTTGGGTCTTCAAATGCGAGCACGGCCTGCTCGGTCGCGTGGAAGCGATCAAAGTGCTGCCGAAAAATCAAACCAACCCCGGTTCGATCGCCAGTTTTTTGCGCGAAATTCGTGCCCAGGCCCAACTCAATCATCCGAATCTCGTACACCTCACCTACGCCGACACCGACGGCGAGACCTATTTTCTCGTCACCGAATATGTCCCCGGCAGCGATTTGCGCAAAATGGTGCGGCATCATGGGCCCGTGTCGATGAACGAAGCGGCCATCATTATCACGCAAGCGGCCGAAGCACTCGCCCACGCCCATAGCCGCGGACTCATCCATCGCGACGTGAAGCCGGGCAACTTGCTGATCGCCGCCGATGGCCGCACGAAGTTGGCCGACCTGGGCCTCGCCTATTTCTACGCCGCCGACCAACAGGAAGGGCAGAAAAAACCCCGGCACATCGTGGGAACCGCCGATTATCTGGCGCCCGAGATCATCGTCTCCCCGGAAGTTTTGCGCACCGTGAGCGATATTTATTCCTTGGGATGTACGCTTTACTACGCCGTCACCGGCAAGGTCCCCTTCCCAGGCGGCACCAGTCGCGACAAGGCACGCCGGCATTGTGAAGAAACGCCGCTCAATCCCAAGACGATCAACACCGAATTGAGCGACGCCTTC
>JBGTEU010000567.1:0-4212 GCA_041747595.1 Bythopirellula sp. | reverse complement strand
CGCGGCGGTGTAAAGGGTTTGCACGCTCATTGCTTTGCTCCTTAGTCGGTCATTCTGAGGGGAGTTGTACGACCCGAAGAATCTTGGTTCCTTCGGTCGCCGAGGCTGCCTCGGGATGACCGATTCTCCTTTCGGAATGATGTCCTAATTGTTAACTCGTCAGCACCCGGCTGAGGAGGGCACCAACCATGCTGTCTTGATGTTGTATTAGTTGTGTATTCGCCTCGAACGCACGGGTCGTCTCGATCATCACGTTCATCTCGCGGATCGAGCTCACACCCGACTGTTCGAGAAATCCCTGGCGGATGTCGCGCTCGGTGGGGGGCACGACGGTCGTCGGACCCAACGAGCGAAAAACGTTGTTGCCGGCTTTCACTAAATCGCCGAGCGATTCGGGCTTGGCGAGTCCCATTGGAGTCAGCGAACCGGCTTGGTCGATGTTGCCACCCGTGAGCATCACCCAAGGAGTTTGCGGATCGAGCTTGATCGGCTTGCCACCGTTGTCGAGCACCGAAAAGCGGCCCCCATGAGAAACCATGTGGCCCTTGGCATCCACTTCGAAGTCGCCGGCACGTGTGAGAAATTCTTGTCCGTTAACATCCTGCACGCGGAAAAATCCGTCGCCGTTCACGGCGAAGTCGGTTGGAATGCCCGTATTGCGGAAGGCGGAATGCGAAAAGTCGACATCCACTTCCATCAACTTCACGCCGCCGCCGGTATCGTTGACCGACTTGCTGCCGGGGTAGTCCTTACCTTGCTGAATCGCTTCGGCAAAACGCGCCTGGAACGTGGGTACGTCGCGCTTGAAGCCGGGAGTCTCGACGTTCGCCAGATTGTTGGCGATAAATTCGAGCCGCTTGGCTTGGGCATTGGCCCCTTCGGCGGATAGGTACAGACCGTACATTGCGATGAGTGGATTGCAGGTATGCCCCCCTGCCGTCCGGCAACATACTAAGCACTCCACGTGCCAAAGCGAATGAAACGTCCTTCCAGCGCAGTCCTCATGTAGTTTTTAGTTACTTTTACCCCACATGGCCTGACAGGTCTGTGCTCCAATAAAAACTCCGCTAGCGGCGAACTCTGCCGAAGTAAGAAAGAAATTTGGCAACAACTGCCGCTATCTCGCAATATATGCCAGTCCACTTAAAATCGCCGCCGACAGACTTGTTGGGAGGCGTTCCTACCAGCGACCAAGTCTGGTCGCGGCTATTCGCTTAACTAAATCGCGCGGCTTGGATGATTTCCGCGGCCCCTTTAGCCAGCAGTTCTTCAGCGACTTGCTTGCCAAGGTTTACGGCGGAAGAAATCGCACCACTCGCCGATGCCCGCAAGATCTGTTGACCATCGAGACTGGCAACCAACCCGTCAAGTTTCAATTGTCCATTTTGAACCCGGCCCCAAGCCCCCACCGGCGCCGAGCAACCCGCATGCAAGAGGGCGAGCATCGCCCGTTCGGCATCGGTGCCAGCACGGGTCTCTTCATGTTCGAGTTGGCTGACAAATTTGAGAACCGCGCTCGCCTCGCGGTGGCACTCGAGCCCCAATGCCCCCTGCCCGGGAGCCGGCAACATTTGGGGCGGTTGAAATTCTTCGACGATCCGATCCGCATGACCCAGTCGTTTTAATCCCGCTGCCGCCAGCACAATCGCGTCGTATTCGCCAGCGGCAAGCTTACGCAGACGCGTGTCGACATTGCCGCGGATACCGACAATCTCCAGGCCGCTGCTTAAGGCACGCAACTGCGCCTGCCGGCGGAGACTCCCCGTGCCGACTTTGGCCCCGCTGGCAAGTTCAGCGAGTGATTTCCCGCTGCTGGTCACCAGCACGTCAAAGCAATCTTCCCGCTCCGTGACAGCGGCCAACACCAGACCCTCGACGGTTTCCGTAGGCAAATCCTTGAGACTGTGGACCGCAATGTCGGCCCCGCCGTTGAGCACCGCGGCTTGGATCTCTTTGGTGAAGACCCCCTGCTGGCCCATTTCCAGAATCGTATCGCGTTGGTCCTTGTCACCACTGGTGGCGATTTCGACAAGCTCGACGTTCGCCCCCAGTTCGCGCAAGCGCTCCGCGACCCAATTCGCTTGCCACAGGGCCAATTGGCTCGCCCGCGTGCCGATGCGTAAGTGAGGGGCTGCCACGCTACTTTTCCGCCAAGGCTTCGGTGATCAATTGCGGTGGCGCGACCACGCCGCAACTCACGATGAACTGGAATGCTTGATCGAGAGTGAGGTTCAAATCAATTGTTTCACTTTTCCTGATCGTGATCGTGAACCCCGTGAAAGGCATCGGCGAGGTAGGAATCAGCACGGCCATGACCGGCTCTCCAGCCGCCGCACGTATGTCGGGGAGGCTTTCGCCCGTGACGAAGGCTACCGTCCAAACACCCTTGCGGGGATACTCAATGGCCACCACGCGCGTGTATTCTAATTCCCGTTCCGTGAACATAAAGTCGGTGACCTGCTTCACGGAAGAATAAACATTGCGAATCAGCGGCAAGCGATTGATGATCTTCTCGAATTGAATCCAAAAAATGCGGCCCACCCCCGCGGCAAGGAACTTACCAAGCAGATACAACACCAATAGAAAGACGCATGAGAACGTCGGAATCACCACGTAAGGCGATAAGAATCGATGTTCCACATATGCGCTGATCAGCGATTCTGCCGTTTGAGGCAGTGGACGACCCACGTGTTCCACGAAGAAGTCGTAATACTCCGAGGGGACGACCTGAGCGTCGGGTAGCCTGTGAAAGGGCCGCAAGGCCGTGGCATCCCGGCCGTCACGGATTTCGTTCTCGGGCACGGAGCCCGCCGGGCGAATCTCGCCGCGGAAATGACGATTCAAGACTTGCCTTGTGCTATTCACCATGGGCTCCAGCAAATAGCTGTTCACCGTGTTGGCCACCCACAGGAAAATTACGATCGTGAGCAAAGGGGGCAGCAGCACGGCTAAACCGCCAAGCACCGCGCGACGGAACGGATCGAAAGCGCTACGTTTTTTTACTCTTAATGAGGGTTTGGCATCCATGAGTGACCATTGTGCCGAAGGCTTGACTACTTACAACCCGAATTGAGATGACTGACAAAAAAAACCTGCGAAACACGGGGGATATCGCTAGTTGTTGGGCGTTCGCGCGACGACCAGCACTGTCACGCGCGCCGCTCCGGCACGTTTCAAAATCCGAGCCGCCTCGCTGCAAGTGGCACCGGTGGTGAGCACGTCGTCGACCAGCAAAATATGCGGCGACGCCATTTGATAGCCCGCCCTCACGCGGTAGCCTCCCCGTACATTGCGAAAACGCCCCGCACGGGAAAGCCCGCGCTGGGGCACCAAATCGTGGGATCGCCGCAGCAGTCGCCCTTTAACGGAAATGCCGAGTTCCCTTCCCAAGCACCTTGCCATCACGACTGGGGCGTTTGTGCCGCGCATCAACCGATGCCACGGGGTCATGGGAATCGGCACGATTATGTCGGCTTCGAGTTGCCGCAAGTCGTCACCCAGACGCTCGCAGATCAAATGCGAGAAGACTTGTCCCCATTGTTCGTTGCGATCGGTCTTCATACGCAGCACCAATTCGCGGAGCAAGCCGTCGTAATGCCCCAGGCTGAAAGCCGCGTCGAACCGCAGCTTGTCGGTCTCGCAACGCGAACAGCTCGGCACGTTGCCGGGGTATTCCGGCACGCGCGCCGCACAGCGCTGGCAAACAGGCCAATCGACCGGCGGAATTTGGTCCAAGCAATCCGTGCATAACGCCACGCCTGTGTGCGTTTCGGGTAACTCGGCATGGCAAGACAAGCACTCGGTGCTAAACAACAGGTCGAGCGCCCGATCGCGTGCCGATTTCAAGAATTGTGTGGCCCAAGATCGCATGACCCATGGATCCCTTGCTTCAAAGCGATGATAGCAACCTCACCCATTATGCCGAGCTGTATCTCTTGACGCTAGCAACCCGCGCAGTTACTCTCCCGCCCGAAAAACTTATCCCGGGCAATTCCTCGCACTGAGCGTCAATGACGATTCTCGACCGCTACCTGCTGCGTCACTTCCTGCAGATTTTTGTGATCTGCTTTCTTAGCCTCGCCGGCTTGTATGTGGTAATCGACGCCTTCCAACACCTCGACAGCTTCACCGCCTTCGCTCAGCAACAGGGCAGCCTCGTCGGCGTGATGAGCGAGTACTACGCTTATCAGTCGTTTGACCTGTTCGACCGCA
>JBGTEU010000566.1:0-2500 GCA_041747595.1 Bythopirellula sp. | reverse complement strand
CCCGATGCCGACGCTCCGTTTGGCGTGCAAACGCTTTTCACCTTGTCCACCACCGCGAGTGTATTGAAACAGCCGAGCCACCCCTTGCTGGTCGGTGTAGCGAAACACCATATAGGGGATCAACTGCTTGAAGCTGGGGTCCAGCTCCATTTGGCCACGGGGTTGATAGCTGAGTTCGCGACTATCCAACAAAGCGGGCAAGTAGGTATCGAGATCCGCCGAGAAACCCTGGAAGTGCCCGAGGGCATGAAAATCCCGGGTGGGCAAAACGAGAACGCGTTCCTCGGCAACGATCGACATGGCGAATCCCTTCGATTGGCGGATGTTTTCAATACTCACGCAGACCGCAGTATAGGAAATTTAGCGCGGAAAAAAAGTGCCGCCCAAGAAGGCTGTTACTTTATACCCCGCCTTTACGGTGGCTTTTGACGAATTCCCTGCAGGTTTCGACCGCGGGTGGCATGCATCTTGCATATTGCTACTACTTGGTACTACGGATTTCTTGACTTGCGGTTTAATGTTTAAAAATCGCTCCACCGGAGTTGAGGCTATGAGGAGGATTGCATTAGCTGTGCTTGTGATTAGTTTGCTACCAAGCGGATCATTGGTCCACCACTTGTCGGCACAGACCCCCTCATTCCATGAAGCCAATGAAGATGAAAAACAGCCCGCGGAAGTTTCTATTCCCGAAAGTACTGAAGATGCCCTTAAGGGCGTCATGATCTTGCGAGTCTCCGAGCGCTACCTGAAGGAGCTGTTTGCCCGTGACATCGATAAACGCATGCCCGTGACTCGAGTTATTCTGGGCACACGCGCACGGGGTACCGCACATACGAAAGGTCGAGCCGATGTTAACACAAAGCCCGCCAAAGATGACGCGGCCTTTTATGTCCGGATTTCGGGATCGACGACTTCTCGGACGGTAGGGCACAATGGTCCCGCAATCATCCATTCGCATTCGGTGACAACTTGGACGGCGCAAAAAATTGTCCGATTTGACGGCGGAGAATTTGTAACGTCTCCCGCCACAATCACTAGCAAGACGAATATCACTCCCCTAGGGGCTGATTCGAGCTTACCTGGGTTGCGCGGCCGACTTGTTACGAGAATCGCCACCCGCCGAGCTATTGAATTGAATTGTACTGCGGAACGGCTCAGTGGAAACCAAACGGAAGCCCAGGTGCTTGCCGACGTTAACCGGATCGTGGACGGGCGACTAAAGAAGCTCAATGAGCGGATCGAGAGCCGGCCGATCATGTCGTTTCTTTTGCCGAAATTAGATAGCGTTGGTATAAAATTTTCGACGAGTTCTAACTGCATTAACATTAGTTTTGCTGGTGGCGAAAATTCGCCTTTAGCTAGAGTCTGCCCAGTTCATGGAGTCGACCCGAGCGATACAGAATTGTGGTTCCAAACCGCGCTTATCTCCAAGCCCGAGGGCGAGATCCCGCAAATGATCGATGATGCGGGAGCGTGGGTCGCTGAGATGCTGCCAGATATCAAAATTCCTTTCATCGATCTAACAGGCGAAGATGGTGTCATTCCCGTCAATGTTGAAGTCGTCGATGGTTGGGTTGTCTTTCGATCACGTGACCTTAAGGACCCTGCGGGCCAAAATACGACCGAAGAGTCTGGGACGAATTAGTAGACACATAAAAATCGGGTCAACTTGATATCAAGTCGACCCGATTGTTATGAGAATTTCTCCTGACGTTATTCCTGAGAATTGCCATCATCTGCGTTCGCGTCGTCATCCTGATCCGCATTGGAATCTTGCTCGGCGTTCGTCTCCGCAGCTTCATCATTGGCGGAATTCGCCGTGTCAGCGTCCAAGCCAGGAGCGGCCGGGGCGTCAATTCGAGCGGGAACTGGGGGAGCCGGGGCTTGGTCATAACCACTTTGCGTGTCGTATGTGTTTTGCTCCTGGAAATCTCGCTGATTTTGGGTGTCGCCTTGGTAAGCTTGATCGTGATGAGATTGGCCATGTGGCATCTGGTCATCACTCAGCTTGTAGGCCTGGTGAGCCTGAGCGTTGCCTAGATCATTAAGATAAACCGGGCAACCACGCACGCAAATGAAATCTCGCCCTCTCGAATCCTGACGAATGTTATATAAGCGGCCGTTGTATTCGACTTGCGAGGCTCGTTGAGCACCGGCTTGAGGATTCATGTCTTGATCGTCGACGCCACGAAAACCAGATTGATACCGACCATCATAGGCAGGATCGTAAGCTTGGGCTTCGGCGGCAGCAGTATTGGCCTGCAGCTCACTACGGTCGGCACGATTAACTTGCGCCCGGGCAGCGTCAGTGGTTCCGCGTACCACGTTGCGTGTTGCTTCGCCCGCGCGACCAATCGCTTCGCGTGTTCCCCGCGCGGCGGCACGTGTGCCGTCGGCGACGGCCTCACCCGTGCGGCGAACACCTTCCCGAATTGGGCCTTGAGCTTCAACTTGCACAACTTGGACAAGTAAAGCCGCCAGTCCCAAACATGTGGTAATT
>JBGTEU010000565.1:0-2275 GCA_041747595.1 Bythopirellula sp. | reverse complement strand
CCCTCCCCAGTACTCTGGGGTGGGGCTAGGGGAGGGGCATGTTTTGAATCGTAACTTCAAGAACCCTCCCCTAACCCCACCCAACAAGGGAGGGGGATTTTTCGGCGAGCGGCAAGCTAAGCCGAAAGCGCGTCTGGCCCTGTTGTCGGCTCCAGCGGATGTCGCCCCCATGTTCCATGGCCACTTGCCGCGCGACGGCCAACCCCAATCCTACCCCCTCGGCCTTGGTGGTGACAAATGGCTGAAACAGGTTTTTGGCGACGCCCTCGGTAAGTCCCGAGCCGGAATCGCTGACTTCGAGTTCCGCGTTTCCCGAAGAATCGCGAGTCATGCTCACGGAAACTCGCGCCGGGCTGTTTGCCCTTGTCGCTTGTTTTTGCGCGGCTTCAATCGCATTTAAAAGTAGATTGACGATCACCATCCCCAGCGAATCGGCATCCGCCAACACGGACGTTTCTTCGTCCGCTCGCTGCCAGTCGACGGTCACTCCGCCGTGACGTGCCGCGGGAAGCACGAGTGGCAAAAGTTCTTCGACCAATTGATTCAAGTCGAGCGATTGCTTGATCGGGGCAGGCTGCCCACGGCCGAGTTGCAGGAACCGCTGCAAGCGGCTTTCCATGAGCTGCAGTTGGCTCTTGGCGACGGAGAGCGTGTCGTCGCCGGCCGCGATCGGGCAATTCTCGGCGTGCAGATCGACCGCCAAACGGCAACCGGTCGCCGCGTTCCGCATCTCGTGCGCGAGCCCGGCCCCCAGCATGGCCACCGTGCGGACCTGTTCGGTCTGCCGAACGTGTTGTTCGTATTCACTCAGCCGCGTGGCTGTTTGATTCACCGCGACAGCCAAGTCACGAAGCTCGTCATCCCGCGCCGGCAAATCGAGTGGCGTGAATTCTCCCCCCGCGAGCCGTTGCACGCCGGCCCCCAGTCGCGCCAGGTTGCGACTGATGCGGTTGGCAATCCACTGCGTCACCAGCGCCACGGCAATCACCGCAATCACTCCGACAACCAGCGGCGGTAAAAACGCGCTCCGCCAGGCGGCGTCGTACCGTTCGCGCGGAAACAGCACGTGAAGCGCACTCGAATCGCCGGCTTCCAAGGGTCGCTTGAGTTGAATCGCCGAGTGAAAATACGTTTTGTCGGCGAGCGAAATCTGCGAACCCAACGCGATCTTTTCGCTCGCATCGACAACGTCGGTGATCGGCAATTGATCGGCAATCGCCGGCAAGCTCGCGGAGACTTGTTGTCCGCCGTCTCCGATCAGGACAAACTCCGCCCCCGAGAGGTCGCGCATTTGCCGCAGCACCGCATCGGTGAGGGGAAAATTCGACGCGGCGAGAACGCGAACCACCCCCTGCAACTGGCGATCGATAGATGCTTGCGTTTCTTCCGTGGCGAGCCACGCATTGATCGCCCCCACCGCGAGCAAACTCGCGACGGCCACCGCCGCTAGCGGCAGCATGATCTGATATTGGAGGGGAGTACGCACAGGAAAACTATTCTTTCGCGGGAATCACAAGTCACCCAAGGCGTGTCGCGCAATGCGACACCCCGGTCGATAGTTCCAACAGCCAATTTTAAGCTGCCTCGAGCGATATACAATCTGCCCGTCCCCACTTGCCCATCCCCACTTGCCCATCCCCACTTGGTAGTATCTGAGTGTACCCGACTTGAGGAACAGAGAGGTAAAGAAGCTATGCCGAAGACGAAGTTGCGCCGGTTGAAGGGATTTACGTTGGTGGAACTCTTGGTGGTGATCGCCATTATTGGCGTGTTGGTCGCCCTGCTGCTTCCCGCAATTCAGGCGGCTCGTGAAGCGGCTCGGCGAAACCAATGTGCCAACAATCTCAAGCAACTCGGTTTGGGCGTTTTGAATTACGAGAGCGCCTTTGGGCATCTCCCCCCTAGCGCCAATGTCGACTTGAGCGTCTCCACCACCGCCAACAACGGTTCTTGGGGCGTGCATGGTCGCATCTTGAATTACCTCGAGCAAAACAATTTGCGCAACCTCGTGGATATTGAACTCCCTTGGGACAATCAGCAAGCGATCAGCGGAGTGAAAATCGACATCTTTCAATGTCCCAGCGACTCCAAGAGCACGGAGCTCCGCGATCCCGGCGGCGGAAAGGCCTTGCTCTATGCCACCAATTACGGCTTCAACATGGGAACATGGTTCGTTTTCAATCCGCAGACACTAGAAGGGGGCGACGGCGCGTTTTACCCCAACAGCAACTTGCCGTTGGCGCAATTCACCGACGGCACGAGCCACACTTTGCTC
>JBGTEU010000564.1:0-3472 GCA_041747595.1 Bythopirellula sp. | reverse complement strand
GTTTTCATTCCAAACCGCAAGATGAGGCTGACTGTTTGGAACGGTGCGGTGTCGTTATAACCAACTGACCTCAGAATTGGCTCAAGATCATCGCAGACTTTAACCATCGCCTGTCCGGCATGACGAACACGACCGCGGACCAAATCAACGGCACCAATGAGTAGTTGTCTTTGCATATGTCGCGTTCCTAGCGATTACTATTATTTCCAGGCAAGGCGTCGGGCCCGTAAAATTGTCGGAAGCGCTCTATTAGATCCGTCTGGTAATCGACAGAAGATTGTTTGTCAGTGAATCGCTGGCGAATTTGGCTTCGGTAACCGGGACCATAAAGATCATTAAGATCTCGCACTTGTTCTTCAGCTCGAATTGACGCACCGTCTCGCAGCCTGACTCCTTGAGCGCTTTCGCCAATTTTATGAGTACTGCCATCTGGAGCAATTATACGATAGACATGGGTGTCACCTACATATTGTAATGAGTTTTTATGAACTCCAGTAAGTGATCCAATGACGTCGTTGGCATGTTTTGCTTGCCCCGAATTTTCTCCTGGCAAGAATAGCATTTTCCCGGCATTGACCTGATCCTCCGGGCTATATCGCACGCTGGGATCAACTAGATAATCTCGTCCCGTGAGAAACACGCTGGCATCGCGCCCGGTATCGTGAATCGGGCTGGCCATGACCATCGCTTCCTGTATACCGGTGAGGAACATTGCCCGACCGGCTGCACTATTGCCTTCAATTTGCGAGCGCCGTGCCTGCTCGGTAATCGGCAGGTAGTCGCCACCGGTCACATACCGCACGCTGCCATCCGGACCAAGGACGTTGTAGCCTTGGTTGCTGTGATTGCCGACGATGAACTGATTAGGGTTGTTCAAAGCTTGGCTTACGCCCGGCAAGTCGCGAATGTCACGCGGCACGATCGGACTGCCCGGAGTAATCTCCCGCACTAGCCGTGAAGAATTGGAGACAGGTCCCGACGGGATATACACCGGCAACGTAGTAATGCCTGAGTTATTACGTGAAGGGGCACTCGTATTCACCGGCCCATAGGCGTAAGCCGAGCTGGCCGAGTTGTAGTTGAGCGTCGGCGAACCGAGGAGGTTCGTGTTAAGATTCCGCAGCGAAGTGTTTTCCTGAGTGATCTTGCCTCCGCTATAGCCACCCGCATAGGCATCGAATGGGCCGTAGAGATATTCAGCGGATTGCCCGCCTACGTGAGGCCGGTGGGGTCGCGGAAGTTGATCGGGTCGTTGCCCGCGTAGAGCGATACCAGTTGCTGCCGTCCTGGGCCGGGTCTTCGTTGAGGAACCGGCCGGTGGTGGGGTCGTAGAAACGCCGTTCGTTGATATAGAGGTCGGCCGAGGGGTGGTCTGTTGGCTTCTTTGTGACCGAACTGGCTGGCCCACGTACACAAAGTTTCGTTATGTGCGTTCGAAATCTTCAGCGACTAATCGAGGTGATCAATCAAAGCTTGGATTTCTTCACAACTGGTCTCACTTTCAAAGACAATTGACGCCAGTTGTTGGCTCGTAGGGTCCGCAGGTTCTTCAAACGTATATTTCAGCCCAACGCTGTCGAAAAGCACCTGCAATTGAGGAACTTGTACGGGCGCAATCATGAGGCATGGTCGACCATCGCTATTATTGTGGACTTGGATTGGTGTCTTGTCCGTGGTGCTCGCGTCTCGCATTGATAAGTCCCCTACAGTGACAGAGTTACGCATTACAAGACCGCATAAGCAGTATAAGAATTGCTGAGAGTATCGCCGAAATCAGGATTGATCCCAAGCAGCCGACTTTATTCGAGTAAAATCCGAACATTCCAGAGATGATCTTTCAATTCGCAAACCGTTAGTTGGTCAAACAGTTTGCCACCACAATTGGCGTTGCTTTAGGACAGGCAATTTCCATGCCCATCGTTGGATGCGAATGGAAGTCGAACCGATCCCGGATAGCTTGGACGGCACGCTTCCGAAATAGGTAAATACCAATAAACGCCGAAAAAGACGCAAATGATTGGCAGCGAAGCGAAAGCACGACAGTTTAGCTTGCCGCACGATTCGCCCACGGGCCGGTGATCGCCACGGTCATGTTGCGCACCTGCATGTTGACAAACAACGTGCTCCCGTCGGGCGAGAAGGTAATTCCAGCAAATTCGCTGTTCACATGATTTTGTGCTAGGGGATAGATATTACCTTTTGGCGTGATGCCAATGAGCCGTGCATCATCGTTGTGATCTTCGCAAATTAAGAGGTCACCCCACGGAGAAACCGTAAGGTTGTCGGCCGACTGCAAAATGGAAGCATTATTGGGCTCGATGAATAATTCTAGCTTGTCGGCGTCATTCGATTCGGGTTTAGCCGGCATGAGTCGCCAGATTTGGCCCGTTTGTGCCTTGCCACCGTTGGTACACGCGATAAAGACTTGTCCCTTGCTGAACCACATCCCCTCCCCCCGTGCGAAGCGGGCAGCCCCCGACTCGAAACCGCGGTGGCGCAAGTCATCGTTGGGCGCGGTCACGTCGGCCATGTCGATCCATTCCATGGAATATTGTTTGCCGACTTCCGCGGTTTGTTCTTTCCAATTCCGCGTGTCGAGCGAAGGCGCGTCGCGGAATTTCAATGCTTGTAGTTTCCCACCCGCTCGCAGTTCGCCCGGTTTGTTCGGCAAGAATCGATAAATCAACCCGTCTTCGCGATCCTCGGTTTGATAAACGATTCCCGTCGCGGGATCGACGGCAATGGCTTCATGATAAAAACGGCCCATGTCGGTGAGCGGCACAGCTTCGGCCAGGGCAATCTCATGCGTCGCGGGGACTTCAAAGTTATAGCCGTGATCGCGTCCGCTTCGATAATCGCCATCGGAACCTGGTCCAACTTTAACGACGCTTTCCTCGCACGTGATCCAACTGTTCCAGGGGGTAGGGCCACCAGCGCAATTGCGGCTCGTGCCCGTCAAGCTCAGGAAGTCGCGGACCACTTTTTGCTCGCGTGTATCGTAAACCAGCGTGGTCGTGCCCCCGTTGTGGGGAGTTTTGCCTTCGCCTCGATCATAAATCTTCCGCGGGTCGATCTTCTCCAGCAGTTCGTTCGACTTTCCATAGGGACCGGGACCTTGAAAGGGGAGCAACTCATGATTCCGCACGAGAATCGTTAAACCCTCGGGACCGGGAAATGTCGCCATCCCATCGGGAAGCCCCGGCGTGATGAAGCCGTCGCTCATTCGTGTGCCACTGGTGGATATGACGCGGTAACTAAAACCCGCGGGGAGATCGAGCACTCCATTTAAATCGTCGACGAGCGGACCGTAGGGCGCAATGCTGGTGTATTCTCGAGCAAACGCTCCTTGGCCGCAGAAGTTCCGCAGTGAGAAAAATCCCGCGGCAAAGATTGAAGAGCGACGCAAGAAATCTCGGCGTGACGAGTGCATGACAATCCCCTCATGATGTATGAAAACCCGAGTAGCATCACG
>JBGTEU010000563.1:0-2646 GCA_041747595.1 Bythopirellula sp. | reverse complement strand
CGAAACTGCAAGACTTGTTCGAAGAGAGCATCACAAGCCAGCGGTTGATCGACGCCTTCGCCGCGCTCCGCGTGCCGCGGCATCTTTTCAAGTTTCTCTATCGCGTGCTCGTGGCCCACTGCCAGAGTTTCGTCGACACGGCTCCCTCGTGGCAAATCAACGCGGCCACGTTTGAATCGCAGCTAGCACTTTATCGCCGCGACAAGGAAGCTGTCGATCGCGGCCTATCGGTCGGCAAAACAATTTAGCCCCGCTGTTAAGCCGCAGACGGGCCGCTTGCGGCTTAGCGGCATCCGCCTTGACCCTCCGCGCGTCTTTTGCAACACTCCGCCCCCTTGAATGGAGTTACTGTTTCTCGAGCGAAGGGGTTCCGCGATGCGCCGACATTTTCTTCTATTGCTGGCAATAGGCACTCTGGCAGTTTCGGCAGGCTGCGGTTCGCAAACCACCACCGGCTCGGCCGCGGGTGGACCCGTTCCCAGCGACCCGGTCGCGCAAGTCATCTACCAATTTCTCGAAGCGGTCCGCTGCGGCGACACCGAATCCTCAAGCACACGGCTCACCCCGCTGGCGCTCAAGCGAACCAGCGAATTGGACTTGAATTTCTCGCCCCCCGGCAGCCCCACGGCAACCTTTCGCGTGGGAGCCGTCGAGATGATCGACGCCGAAAAAGCCGTGGTCGAATCGACTTGGACCGATCAGGATGCCGACGGTGTGCCTCGCGATGAGAAAATCACTTGGGCCTTGAAACTCAGCAGTGGCGAGTGGCGAATCTCGGGCATGGCCGCCGAGGTCGGGCCCGATCAACCTCCCGTCGTGATGGATTTCGAGAACCCCGGTCAGTTGACGGCACCGGCGAATAACGCGACTGCCCAGCCCACTGCCACGCCACTCCAAGCACAGCAACCGTCGCAAGACCCCTTCCGTGCTTCGCCGCGCTAATATTTGAAGAAAAATTTGCGTCGCTTATTCGACACATTATTTTCACCAGACTTCTCACTTTCTCTTTTTTAATTTTTCTTCGCATATCCACAATCGTGCGTTTTCTCGGCAAAATGGCGATGCACTCAGCCGCATATCATGCTCAGCCGCACGATTTCGGGCTTAATAATTCGCAGTGAGTGCAAAACGTCTAAGAAACGAGTGGATTCACAACCAACTCACTCTTGTTGGCCACTTGACACTCTATCTGACCAGGTTTATTTTGTCGGCCTAGGTTCGCCAACGAGCAAGGTCGGCTCAATCCGCAAGATTGTTGACGATCGCTCGAATGTGACTAGTGACCTAGAGCAGTTGAGCATTGCGAAGCTTGGCGGATTGATATCGCAATTGCTCGCCGAGCAAAAAACAATTTCGTCTTCCCCGCCGCTACCGACCGTCGTGGCAATGGGGACAAAACAATTTTGACGGTGACACAGAGAATTGTCGCGTCGCGCAAGAAAACGTATTCCTGCCGCGGTGCCCCAGGTTTTCCCAAGAGGAGGGATTTTTTATGAAGCGTATATTGATCGTGTTGACCGCCTTGGTCATGGTGATGAGCTTTGCTGTGACGGATTCCGAAGCGGGCTTGTTCCGTAATCGCCATTCGAAGTGCTGCCCGCAACCTTGTTGTGAGCCCGTTTGCTGCGAGCCCGCTCCCTGCTGCGAGCCAGCCCCTTGTGGTTGTGAAGCTGCCGCTCCTTGCGGTTGCCAAGCCTCGCTCTGCAGCTGCAACATGAGCCGTCGCGAAGCCCGTAAGGCCCGTCGCTCCGGTTGCTGCACCACGAGTTGCGGTTGCGAAGCTTCGGGTTGTGGCTGCGAAGCTTCCGCTCCTTGCGGTTGCGGTGGCGAAGCTGCTCCGATGATCTACGAAGGTGCCGCTCCCGAAGCTGCTCCTTCCGCTCCTAGCCGCGATTCATCCACCTAAGGTGGCATGAATTGAATAAACTGAAAGGCCGGGCCTCACACGAGGTCCGGCTTTTTTTGTGGAGAATATTAAAATAGCCGCGGAGCTTGCTCCGCGCTTGGTTCATTACCTGCTTACGTCATTGTCTCACAAGCACCACCACCAACACGAGCGCCAGCAACAAAATCAGCCCGCCCAGAATCAGCGAGATGCTCCGCATCCGCTCGCGCTTTTGTCGCTGACGACGAAGATGGGCACTCACAGCGTCGGCTTCGTTTGGCAGCGACCCTACTGTTTGAATCACGATCGATTCTTCCATGAACGACTTGGAGCGCGGAGCCGCGACCGCGCCGAGCACGGCACCCAGTTCGGGAAAGACCTCGCTCGCACGTTGCCAATCGAGCCAACCGATCTGCCACACCCAGCTATCTCGATCAACGCGCCCTTCGCCGATCCATGATTTCAGCAGCGACGTCGGGACCGGCCCGTGCTGAGCACCGGCGGACGTGCGCACGTGCCACACGTCGGTTACGAGATCTTCTGTTGATGGGGCCGGTGCCGCTGCCATCGTCAGCGGCGAAGGGGCCGGGGGGGGCTCGTTTTCGTCGATCGCTGCCACCGTACCGCCACTTTCGTAGGGAACCAAAAACCGCGCATCGCAGTCGGGGCAGATCCCCCGCTTGCCCGCAAGGAATGCCTTCACATTGAGCTTGTGGCCGTTCGGACAGTAAAAACGAATTCCCATGACAATAAAAAGTTGG
>JBGTEU010000562.1:0-3102 GCA_041747595.1 Bythopirellula sp. | reverse complement strand
TGGTGGCGATCAGCGACCTGAGCGGGGGCTATTACCGTGAGACGGGTCTCGACATTGCCGATGCGCTCCGCTATTCGGCGGCGAACTCGGGTTCGCTCGCCGGTTATTCGGGGGGCAACCATATCACCAACGAAGCGCTCTTGGAGCTGGACGTGGAAGTCTTGATCCCCGCGGCTCTGGGGGGCGTGATCACGGCCGAGAATGCGGACAAGATTCGCGCGTCGCTGATTATCGAAGCGGCGAACGCACCCGTGCGGCCCGACGCCGACGACATGCTCGCCAAACGGGACGTGCGAGTTTTGCCCGACATTTTGGCCAACGCGGGGGGCGTGACGGTCAGCTATTTTGAATGGGCCCAGAACAGGCAATATTATAAGTGGAATTTGGACCGAGTGCGGCAAGAACTCGATCGCGTGCTTTCGGCCGCGTTCGAGGAAGTGTGGAACATGTCGCAAGAGCGCCAAGTGAGCCTGCGAACCGCGGCGTTCATGGTGGCCATCAGCCGCGTGGGCCGCGCGACGGTGCTCGCGGGAATCACTTGAGAAATGACGATATACGAATGACGATAAGTAAGATGTCATTCCGAAGGAGCCTTGGCGGCTGAGGAATCTAGGTTCTAACATTGCACGTTTTCAATGCGTGCTCGGGCTACTACCCAGATCCCTCTGGTCGCCAGTTTTTCCCGTAGGGACGAATATGGCTCCCGTCGGGATGACAGCTTGTTCAAACAATTTCAATAATGCGTTTAGGGATCCTCTCATGCCAGCCGAGTCACTATCGTGTCTTGCCATCTTCAAAGACTTTAGCGATGCCGAGCGGAGCGAAATCATGGCGCTTGCTCAGCCGGTTGAAGTTCCCAAGGGGGAGCGAATCATCACCCAGGGCAAGCAAACTCCCAACCTGTGGTTCATCATCGAGGGGAAGTGCCAGATCACGCGGCGGACCGAGGCGGGTTGCCAATTGAAACTCGCCGAGCTGGAACCCTTCACCCATTTTGGCGAAATGTCGTTCTTTCACGCGGCACCCCACTCGGCCGACGTGATCGCGTTGACCAACATGAAGCTGCTGCGGCTCTCCCGCGAGGATTTCGACAAACTCTGCGCGTCGGGCAGTCCCGTGGCGTTCAAGCTGGCGCTCAACTGCGTCCACCAACTGGCCGACCGCCTGCGAAGCACCGACGCGTGGATCACGGAGCTCGTGTGTAAAGAAAATCATCAACCCACGCCAAGCGAGTGGACGAATTTTCGCGAGCTGATTTTTAAGGGGGCGTGAATGAAAAAACCAAGCAATCCAATTTCACGCAAACCCGCTGTGGCGGCGATGCGAGAAGTCATGGCCCGTGATATCGTGCGAGATCGTGAAAGAGTTGGTTGGTCGCAGGCGGAACTTGCCCGGCAGGCAGGCATTCGCGTTGAAACACTCAATCGCATTGAAACAGGAAAGCGCTCTCCATCTCTGATAACGATTGGGAAAATCGATGCCGCTCTAAAAACGACGCAAAAACTGAAGCGCCGAAACTAACGAACTCTCACATAATCATCAACGCATGCCGAGCGAGCGGACGAATTTTCGCGAGCTGATTTTTAAGGGGGCGTGAGTGGGCTGACAACAGCTCACTTCGTCACGAATGTACTATCCAGCCCTTCCCCTTTGGCGAACGCGTTGGCGATGTTGTAGAACGGTGCCCTGCCGTAGGTGAAGACGGTCTTCTGCCAGCCGGCGGCGTCGGCGTACTTCCATTCTCCTGCCTTGATGGGGATGCGGTCGAGCGTGTAGGTGGCGAAGCTGGTGAACATGACCGCCACCAAGATTCCCACGAGCGGTCCGCCAAATTTGTCCACCAGCGGAACGAATTTCATTTTGGTGGTCGAGATTCGCTCCGCGACCATGCGAATGATCAGCACCGAGAGAGCGAACACGCCCCAAGTGCCGGCAAAGACAAAATACCAGGCGTCTTCGGGTCCCATGCCGGCCTGTTCGCCGATCATAATACCCACGGGCACGCCGACGAAAATGCCGAACAGTCCCCCCAGCACGATGCTCACGAAACTGATGGCGTTGTTCCACAAACCTTCCCCGACCGTCATGGCCACGCCGGCAAACATGATCGCACAAATAAGAATCGCTAAGTAGGGCATGATGTTTTCTCGGATTTCCGGTTTACTGTTGCAACACGCGGGTGAGTTCTTGCAGCGAAGTCGTGCCTTGGGCCACCAACAGCACCCCTTCTTCTTGCAGCGAGCGCTGACGGGCGGCCCGCGCGGCTTTTTTCAAAAGGTCAACCTTGGGTTGTTTGATGAGAATCTCGCGCATTGGATCGTTAATAATTAAAAGCTCAAACAACCCGGTGCGGCCCATGTAACCCAAGCCTTGGCACGTCTTGCACGGCTTCTCGATTTCCTCGGGCTTGGGAATGCGGTAGAGCTTCTCCACCTTGCCGGGAGGAATGCCCAGCTTTTTCAAGATTTCACCCGAGGGCGTGTAACCCACCTTGCAGTCGGGGCACAACTTGCGGATCAAGCGCTGGTAAAGGACCGCCGTGGCCGCGGTCGCGAACTCCCGGGGAGGCATCTTGAGTTGCAGAAACCGCAGCAAGGCCTCGGCGGCGTCTTTCGCGCGAATGCTGGTGACCAGCAACCGGTCGTCGGCAACTTCCTTGAGCAGCAATTTGGCTGACTCGACGTCGGTCATGTCGCGCAAGATATAGACGTTGGGATACGTGCGGATCAAGGTAGGCAGAATCGTCGCCGGGGTCTCCCCCTTGGCGGCGTCGTAAGTCGTGACCCCAATGTTCTGAATTTCATGCTCGCGGTGACTGACCTCTTCGATGGCCGAGAAGTCGCGCATCAGTCGGTCGGTCTCTTCCAAAGAGACGTTCATCATGGTGGTCAAACCGCCGGCGGGGAGCGCGGAAAAGATCACCATGCCCTTGTCAGCAGCCATGATTTCGGCCCACTGCTTTTGAATTCCTTCCCGCATTCCCAGATCGGCGTAGTGGACCAGGTGTTTCTTTTCGCCAACTCGCGTGAGGACAACGCGCTCGCCGGTTTGCACGCCTTGGGTGACGATGTTGCAAATGTAGGTCTTGCCCTCGTACTTGGC
>JBGTEU010000561.1:0-9128 GCA_041747595.1 Bythopirellula sp. | reverse complement strand
ATGGCTAAAAAACTTAAAATGGAAACGACCGGATTTCGCAATCCCAATGGTCTGCCTGAAGAAGGCCATCAATCTTGTGCCGGCGATTTGCTCAAGCTCGCTCACGCCGCGATGCAACAGCCGCTGTTCCGCCAGTACGTGGCCACGCCCCAACGTGGTTGCACCGTCGAGGGGCCGGGTGGGTATAAACGCAACCTCATTTGGAAGAATACAAACCGACTCCTCGACACCGAAGGCTATGACGGCATCAAAACTGGCACCACCAACGCCGCGGGGGCTTGCTTGGTTTCTCAAGGGACACGAAGCGACCAATCGTTGATCCTCGTTGTACTGGGTGCGACTTCGTCTGATGGTCGGTATGTCGATTCCCGCAATCTTTATCGTTGGGCTTGGCAAAAGCTCGGCATCGATGCATTGGAAAAAAAATAATGACTCACTTCTACGTGCACTGTAGTCTTGTCGTCGCGGTTACTTGCTTGTGCGGCAGCGCATGGGCCGCTGACAACACTTCCCAGAAGCCACTCGTCGTGATGACCCCCGAGGCCGAGCGCATTCACAAAAGCGCGATTCTTATTGATGGCCATAACGACATGCCCTGGGAAATTCGCAAACAAGGCAGCCGCACGTTCGAGCGGCTCAATATTGCCGAGCCGCAAAAAACTTTGCAGACGGACATTCCCCGCCTCCGCCAGGGGGGAATGGGAGCGCAGTTCTGGTCCGTTTGGGTCCCGGCGAGCACGGCCAAGGATGGAACCGCACTGACGGCCACACTCGAGCAAATCGACTTGGTCCATGCTATGATCGACCGCTATCCCGAGACGTTTGAACTCGCACTCACGGTCGATGACATCCGCCGCATACACGCGGAAGGAAAAATTGCCTCGCTCATCGGCGTCGAAGGAGGCCACTGCATCGAAAATTCGCTCAACGTGCTGCGACAATTGTATCGGCTTGGTGCCCGGTATATGACGCTCACGCATTCCGACACCATCGATTGGGCCGATTCGGGGACCGACGAAGCGCGGCACGGGGGTTTGACTCCATTTGGTGAAGAAGTGATCGCCGAAATGAACAGGCTAGGAATGATGGTTGATCTGTCGCATGTTTCCCCCGACACCATGAAACACACCCTGCGAATCACCAAGGCACCAGTTATCTTTTCGCATTCGTCGGCAAAGGCCGTGGCGGATAGCCCCCGCAATGTCCCCGACGACGTGTTGCAACTCGTCAAGGAAAACGACGGCGTGGTGATGGTCAATTTCTTCTCGGGATTTGTTGTCCCCGAGGCTGCCGAGCGGTATTTAAACCGGCTTAAGCGCGAACGCGAACTCAAGGCAACTTTGCACGACGCGGTCAAGGTTCAAGCCGAGCTTCGTAGAACGGATCCCCGGGGTCCGATGGCGCGCGGCACGATTCACGACCTCATCGACCACATCGATCACATGGTGAAAATCGCTGGCGTCGATCACGTCGGCCTGGGGTCCGACTACGATGGAGTCTCGACCCTTCCAACTCAACTCGAAGACGTGGCCAGCTACCCATTCATCACCCAAGCCCTCTTGGATCGTGGCTACAACGAGGTTGACATCAAGAAAATTTTGGGCGAAAACCTGCTCCGCGTGATGAAAATAGTCGAGGAAGTCGCCGACAAGCCAACGACTACCGATACCAAGCCGGACTAATTCATCATTTCGACGAGTCACGCACAACAGCCGCCGCTTTACCGGGCACGCGGGGATCATGCACTCCCTGCAGTTCGCCGCTAGCATTCAAAGCGATCCCCTGCGCGACACCACTCGAGTCGATCATCTCAATTTTGTGTCCGAGATTCTTGAGTCCCTCAATGATTTCCTTGGGAACGGATTTTTCCAAAAGCACGCTGTCGGGCCGCCATTGATGATGGAACCGGGGAGTAGCAATCGCGGTTTGTAAATCTTTCTTCAAATCCAACGTGCCAACCAGTGCCCACAAAACTTGCGTGATGATCTTAGGCCCGCCGGCCGCGCCCACCGTCATGATGGGTTCGTCATCGTGATCGAGAACAATTGTGGGGCTCATGCTCGACAGGGGACGTTTACCGGGGGCAATGGAATTGTTTTCCGCGCCAATTAAGCCAAACGCGTTCGGCACTCCCGGTTGGCTGGAGAAATCATCCATCTCGTCGTTGAGAATAATTCCCGTGCCGGGGACGATCACCTTCGAGCCGAAAGTCGTGTTGACCGTGGCTGTGATCGCGACCCAATAACCCTCGGTATCAACTGCCGTAATGTGCGTCGTGTGCTTGCCAAAAACATTTTGCTCAGCTTGCGGCGGCTCACCGTGGGATGGCACTTCGGTTGCTTGTGTTAGATCGATCCGCTCTGCGAGCGATTGAGCGTACTGCTTGTCAACCAAACCTCGCGGCACTTTGGCAAAATCGGAATCGCCAAGCCAATACGCACGATCAACAAAGGCGAGTTTCATCGCTTCGATCATCAGGTGCGTTCCCCGCACGGAATTACCCTGAAACTCCGCGCCCACGTCAAACGGTTCCAAAATGTTGAGGATCTGAGCGACATGGATTCCGCCCGAACTTGGCGGCGGGAAGCCGACAATCTTCCAATCGCGATAGGTGGTGACAAGCGGTTCACGCTCCACGGGTTGATAGGCGGCGAAATCGGCCGCCGTAAGAACCCCCCCATTGTCTGCCATCCACTTGCCAACTTCTGTTGCGAATTCTCCGCGATAAAACCACCCGATTCCGTCGTCAGCGATGTGACGATACGACGCGGCCAAATCGGGCTGCCGCAGAATGTCGCCTTCCCTAAGCGGACTGCCATCGGGCTTGAGTAGCGCGGCACGACTCCCAGGAAACTGGGCCAAAATCTTTGCCGTCCTTTTGAGCTTGCCTGCGTAGATTCGGTCGATGGGAAACCCACGTTCGGCAATTTCCGCGGCAGGCAAAATTAACTCGTCAAGATTCCTTTCACCGCATTGATCAATCGCGCGGGAATACGCCGCGAGCGCACCAGGCACGGCCACAGCCAATGGGCCGTTTGTGCTGAGTTCCGGCTGCGCCTGGCCGTCGCGGAGATACATGTCGCGCGTCGCCGCGGCGGGAGCCTTTTCACGACCATCGATTGCCAGAATCTCGCCACTCGGCTGGCGAATCAAAATAAAGCAACCACCGCCAAGCCCGGAATTGTGATTGTCCACCACTCCCAAGGTAAGAGCCGTCGCCACGGCCGCATCCAAGGCGTTGCCTCCAGCCTGATATGCGGCTAGCCCCGCATCTGTTGCCAACGGATGAACCGACGCGACGACGCAGCGGTCTTCTGCACGCAATTCATTGAGAATCGGGGCCAGGAAAACCGCTGTCATCAACGAACTGAACACAACTTGTCGAGAGCTCACAATCATCTTTGGTTCCGTATCTGTATTGCTGCTAGCCGGGGGGGATAATCAAAAATGCTGGGTTGCATGGCGAGGATTGGCCCCAGTATGCCACAGGATTGCACGTTTCCGAAAGTGAGGACAGTCGATTCTTGGAACGGAACACTCTAATGCGCAGCACTTTATTAACGTTGCGCATGGGTCGCAAATCGCTTTCTGAATAGGACATTGGGAGTATAATAAAGGTCACGTCTCCGGAACCTGGCACTGCTCTGAATCGGTCGAACTAAGATCACTCAGGTAGATTCTCTCATTTGGCCCACCTTTCAAAAGCATCTGATGAATTCTTCTTTATCCTCTCGCAAGCGAACACTCTGGGGAGCACTCTCCGATTCATTCTCAAAGAAGCTCAATTCGGCTTGCCGGATGTCGAGTTATGCCAAGCGCCTTCGTTATGAACCGCTAGAGCCTCGGCTTGCTTTAGCTGCGGAAGACCTGATTGATTTCGTGGCACAGCCGTCCGGATCGCTTGAGGGAAAAATCGTCTACACCTCTGGCGGCCATGGTTGGCAATGGAGCGACACGCTTAACCGTTGGGCAACCGACCGGGGCGACAACTTTGAGATCGTTGAGGACTTTGGCAACCAAGATCAGATGACGTACTTCGCCGACTACCTGCTGCGGGCCGGGGCGACCGTCGTGCCGATGCGCCCCGTCGGCCATCAGCTCAACGAAGTCGTGCTCGACAATGACTCGCCCGGAGTGACATTTGCAGGCGCATGGAGCAACAGTAGCAGCACAATTTTTTACGATGAGGACTACGGCGCCGTGGCTGATGCTGTGCCTTACTTATTTGCTTCGATCTCGGCCAATGAAACGGCGACCGCGACCTACCGACCGAACATTCCCGAGGCGGGCTACTATCCCGTATACACCTGGGTCCGCGACGGAACAGATCGCACGGATCAGCTCTACCGAATTCACGACAGCGCCGGCGGTGTGACCGAGATCCGCGTCGACCATCGTATGGTAGGCAAAGGTTGGATCTACCTGGGAACTTATCACTTCGATGCCGGCACCGAAGGATCGGTCGTTATTAGCAATCAGTCAACCGCCGGTGGATCGGTGGTTATCGCCGACGCGATCCGCTTTGGCAACGGTATGGGCGACATGAAAGATGGCCCCAGTGGCGTGGGCCATTCCAGTGGCACCATTTCGGGCCACCCACGCGAGGACGAAAACTCGCTGATGTGGCTGTGGCGCGGCATAGGACAAGGAACTAGCCCCACATCTCTTTTCGGATCACCAACCCTTAATCTGAATGTCTCGGCGCCACACATCATGGCCGAGCATATGAATGCCAATACCAATCCGTTCGGCAGCTCCGTTTATATCGGCTTCCACTCCAATGCCGGGGGAGGCCGTGGGGCAGTGGGATTGATCAATTCTAGCGCTTCCAACCGAACACCAAATCAAGCGGCATTGGCGCTGTATACGGGCCGTCAAATTAATCAGGATATGCAGGCACTGAACGGACTGTTTGAGCACAACTGGAGCAATCGCACGACGCACACTTTTACAAGCACCTTCGGTGAAATTGATGGCGGACCCCTCGCCGAGATGGACATGACCATTATCGAAACCGCCTTCCACGACGACATACAAGACGCCCAACTCATGCGAGACCCTAAGGTCCGGGACCAACTTGCTCGCTCGACTTATGAAGCAGTCATAGAGTACTTCCAAAATTTCGGCGGACTCGTTGATCTCACCAGCCAGCCTTCCGTACCGACTACCGTTACCGCCACAACCGACGCTTCAGGCGATATCACGGTCTCCTGGGCCCCGGGCGTGATCGGTGTTCAAGGGGGTATCCCCACGGCATATCGTGTTTACGTATCCAATAACGGACACGGCTACGCGGGCTACGTGGAAGTCGCGGGCGCTGGCGCGGGGTCTTACACGTTCGATGCCGCCGCTCTTGGCGACGAAACCCTCTACTTCAAGGTTGTCGCGGTCAATAGCGGTGGCGAATCCCCGCGAAGCGCCGTTGTCGCGGCGCGCCCGCAAACACTCGGGGAACAAAAAATACTTATCGTTGACGGATTCGATCGTAACGATCGCGCTCAAAACGAGCGCTATCCTTATGCTTTCACTTCCGATGGACTCACCGACCGTGTTCGCATGCGTTACAACAATAGCTTCGACTATGTCATCCAGTATGGCGAAGCCTTGGCTGCGGCCAACGCTAGTATAGATACCGCCCAAAATGAAGCCGTGATTTCTGGAGCGGTCACGCTCTCCAATTACGACGTAGTGATTTGGTTTTCCGGAGAAGAATCAACGGCTGACGAAACGTTCAGTGTTGCCGAGCAGGCCTTGGTCACGAACTATCTCAACCAAGGGGGCAGATTCCTGGCTTCCGGATCTGAAATCGCCTGGGACTTGCGTAACGAAGCCGCGTTTCTTAATGGGACTTTCCGAACGCAGTACTCGGCCGATGATGCTGGATCTTACAATGTCAACGGAGTCACTGGCTCGATTCTTGAAGGCCTCAGCTTCTCGTTTGATAACGGTTCGCAATTCTACGATGTTGATTCCCCCGACGTGATCGCACCCACGGGGGGAGCCACCACCGCCCTCACCTATTCGACAGGCTCGACGGCTGGCATCCAATACGACGGCGGCGAAGACGGGCCGCGTCTCGTTCTACTCGCGTTCCCCTATGAGACAATCACAAGTGAAGCACTGCGCAGTCAAGTGATGACCCGCATTCTGAATTTCTTTGCCGTAGGCACCGATCTTTCGGATGTCGATATCGTTCTCGATAACGACAATGGCCCTGCGGTTTACACCGAGACCGGCAGTTGGACGACTTCAGGTATCGCCGGTTACAACGGTCTCACCTACCGGTTTGGGGTCGTTGGCACAACAGCCACCGCCACGTGGCAATTCTATGCCCCCTTCGCTGGGGAAGGTGAAGTGTTCGTCCAGTATCTCGCCGGTGCCAACCGTGCCACCGAGACCTTTTATCAGATCGATACCGGCAACGGTGTCGAAAACGTTACCATCGATCAGCGCCAAAATAGTTTCACTTGGGTTTCGCTAGGCACCTTCGACTTCACGGCTGGCAGCCATCAAATCACGCTTGATGCCGGGGCCAGCACCAACGGCTCGGTTGTGATTGCCGACGTGGCTAGAGTTTTCATTGCCGCTCCCAGTGTTAATACCGGAGATTTCAACGGCGACGGCCGCGTCGACGGCCGCGATTTTCTCGCATGGCAGCGCGGCTACGGCACCACAGGCGGGGCGACTCCCGAACAAGGCGACGGAAATTCCGACGGCAATGTCGATGCCGATGATCTCGCTATTTGGCAACAGCAATATGGCACGGTCTCCGAAGTTCAAGCAGTGAGTTCGATCGTGGCCGTCGACACCGTACTCACTCCTGTTTTACAGCAAGAAAACTCAGCAAGCAGCCTGCCTGATATATCTGATATTTCAGATCTCGCCCTTCTCTTCAATCAACCATTTGCGGCGCTGACAAACAAGACTTTGATTAGTGATGAGCTGTTAATCGAAGCAACGTATCCTGTTTACAGGCACGTCGACTTAGAAGCCACGTTCTTTAACAGTGGCTCTGCGATAGTGCAAAGTCCGCGATCCGCGTCCAGCGACGATCGGCTCAATGACGAATCCACTTGGGACGAGGCTTTTGAAAGTCTGGGATTAAGAGGCCAATTCAAGTCTTTCTGAAGTGCTTAGTGGCCCCCATCGCACTTTATCCGTCGTGAGTGACGGCGACTGGAAGTCGCACTGTTGAGATCGCTTGATAGCTACAGAAAACCGCAGCATACCCCGCCTGGGGAGGGTCATTGCTACAGAAAGCCGTAGATGGATCAGGGGTTTGCGCAAAGTGAAGAAACTTCTGCGCACAAAATCTTGGGACTTTCCCGGTTGTGGTTTAATATACAGGGTACGAAGGATCTCTTCGGTTTGTGCTGATTTTGGCGGTGATGGCACTTGCGAAGAGAGTTCCGGACGTTGAGTTTGCCATGTGAGACACCGCCATATGACCCTTGTCTTATTGCCGTCTCGCGAGAGTTTTTGGTTGTTATTGCGAAAGCGAGAAACCAGAGATTCTATTGGTTGTCGATTCCATTAACCTTCCACGCTGAGGAACAGAGTGAGGTTAGGGTATGTACACCCATATCCGATTAAGATCAATCCCCGTTGTTGAATTCCCCCACGTGATTGAGGATGGACGTAATGAGAATGAAATTTGTGCTGTGTGTGGCCTTCTGCGTTTCTACCCTGGCCTGTTTGACGAACTCAGCGTTTGGCCAGTTGCTGTATTCTGAAAACTTTGACGACGGCAATGCCGTTTCTCGCTGGACTGCTCAGGCTGGAAAAGGTTTTGACAATGCGTTTATTCCGGTCCCCATGGATACCAACTTTGATACTTCGCCTTTCCCGGTGGATGGAATTAACGACAACTTTTCCGGTTTTGCTTACGACTACAGCGTGGCTGGCATCCCATCTGCTCCAAATTCGACGGGGGGTTCCACCATTGGCTTGAAGCTGCAATCGAGTTTGTTCTCGAACGCCTTGGGCGGCTTTAGTGCCAATCCGAATGGCTTGAACCTGACGGGTGACTACTCCGTAACTTTTGATGCCTGGTCTAGCACCGTTGGCACTACTGCCGGCTTCCCCGTGGGCGGTAGTGGTTCGACAATGCTTTCCACATTCGGCGTCTTAACCACCGGTACCGCCAGCGAGACCATTCTTTCCTCCGACGGGGTGTTTTTTGCTTACACGGGTGAGGGAGGCTCAGCGGCCGATTTCCGTGCCTATTCCGTTGAAGATACCAACAGCTATGACGGCACTGCCGGAGAACCAAACGCCGTCTATCATGCCGGGTCACGGAACAATACGGCTGCACTTTACTCTACCGCCTTTGGTGCAACCACGACTGTTCCCCAATCTGTCAAGGATGCGTTTCCCAATCAGAACATGGAAGGTACTCTCCACCCGGGTACACCAGGCTTCCAGTGGGTTGCCAACGAAATCCGCAAGGTCGGTAATCTCGTCGAATGGTATGCCAATGGCGTCAAATTGATCACGGTTGATATGACTAATTTTGCCACCCCCACCCTGGGTGGAAATATCTCCTTCGGACATGCGGATATCAATTTCAGCTCCTCGCAAGATCCCGAAGCGATCGATCTGCTCTTCACCCTCATTGACAACATCGAAGTCAATGCGTTGATAGCAGGGCCGACCGAAAATGCCGACTTCAATGGCGATGGCAGGGTCGATGGACGCGACTTCCTCACCTGGCAACGGGGCTTCGGCACTCCTGACGCGTTGCTGGCTGATGGTGATGCCGATGGCGACATGGATGTTGATTCTGACGACTTGCTCATCTGGCAAGATCAATACGTCAATGGTCCGCTGGTCGCTGGTATCAACGTCGTTCCTGAACCAACTTCGTTGATTTCGTTGCTCGGGGCGATGATCGCCCTGCTGTTTGGCATGCCGCGGCGAGCGTTGAGCTTCGCCCCGGTTCGTGACCGCTAGGACACCATCACACCTACTTTTGCTCTTTCACACCTCGAGAAAGGACCTGACTAATGAAACAAAAGATGCTTCTATGCTGTAGCGCCTTAATGGCGGCTCTCGCTTGCCAATCCGGCTATGCCGCCCAGCTTTACACCCAGGATTTTGATGTCGACTCGACTGCCAGCTGGACAGTC
>JBGTEU010000560.1:0-2505 GCA_041747595.1 Bythopirellula sp. | reverse complement strand
GAGGGTGTTCCGCCTCGGAATCCCTCACCTTGATTCGTGAAAAATTTGGGCTGCAATCGTAGTCATGCAATTTGCAGTTCACATCCTACCTCGTGCCATCGACGACGTTGGTCACATAATGAGTTGGATCGAAGAGCGTTCGGCTCAGGGAGTGAAGGCTTGGGCCGCAGCCTATGGAAAAATGCTGCTGCGTTTGGAGCAACAACCTAATGCCTGCGGATCAGCGCCAGAGGCTAGTGCGCTTGGACGTGATTTACGGCAGGCTTTATTTCGTACACGGCAGGGCAATACGTATCGAGCTGTGTTCATCATTGATGGCGATATAGTGTACGTGTTGCGAATTAGAGGAGCGGGCCAACCTCCACTTGCAGCAGACGAAATTTGATTTGCTCATCTAGTTAACCCGCGATCATTTCCGCAATCGTTTTGCGCGCCACTTCGAGCGCCTCGGGCAGTCGCTTGGGTTCCTTGCCGCCGGCTTGAGCGAGATCGGGTCGACCGCCGCCGCCGCCGCCCAGCGCTTGGGCGACCGGTTTGATCCAGTTGCCGGGGTGGCCGCCACGGGCCTGCAAGTCTTTGGAGACCCCGGCCACGAGCGTGACTTTATCGTCCCCTTCACTGCTGGCCAATAGCACGGCACTCATGGCGACCTTCTGACGAATTTGGTCGATAAGTTGACGCATCAAATTCGATTCCGCCGTGGGTGCTTCGGCCACGACCACGGTGACATCGCCGACCTGGGTGGCGTTTTCGAGCAAACTGTCGGCAGTGATCGGACCAGCCGCGGCGCGTTGAGCCAGCCGTTCGCGCAGATTAAAAACTTCTTCATTGATTGCCGCCACGCGTTCGGGGACAGCGAGCGGCGTGACCGACAGCATCTTGGCCACTTCGGCGAGAATCGCCTTGGCCTGGAGGGGTTTGGGTGCTTCCATGTGGATATGGGTCGACATGCCCCCCGCGAAGGCATTGGGTAGGGTGCCCCCCGAGGCGAGCAGTTTTTTAAGTTCGCGTTGTTTTTCCAATAAGTCGGCCACGTTGTCCACAAGCGTTAGTTGCGCACAGCCGATGGTTTCCGCTGCCTTTTGCACCGCGGCCAAAGTTTGCTCGGCATGTTCGGCGGCGCGTTTGCCGGTGAGGGCGACGATTCGCCGCGTACCGGCCGACACACCTTCCTCGCTCAAAACATCAAAAGCCTGTACTTCACGGGTGTTATTGAGATGGGTGCCGCCGCAAAGTTCTTTACTAAAGCTGCCCATCGAGACCATCCGCACGGGGTCGGGATATTTTTCGCCGAAGAGCATCATCGCCCCTTGCTGGCGGGCCTCGGCGAGCGGCAGCGTTTCCCACTTCACCGACTCCGCGGCCGCGACGTATTTGGCGACGTCCTGGCTGATGGCCGCAAGTTGTTCGGTGGTAACGGGGCTGAGATTCGTGAAATCGAACCGCAGCCAATCGCAATCGACTTTGCTCCCCTGTTGCTGTGCGTGCGTGCCAAGGTGCTTCTGCAGGGCGTGATGCAGAATGTGCGTTGCGGAATGGGCGCGGCGAATCCCCTGGCGACGTTCGGCGTCGACGACCGCTTTCACTTTCGAGCCTTCATGAATCACGCCCTTTGTGAGTTGGCCGATGTGTACGACGAGTTGACCATCTTTTTGCGTATCGGTCACCTTGAATTCAAAATCGTCGCCCACGAGTTTTCCCGTGTCGCCGACTTGTCCGCCGCTTTCGCCGTAGAACGGGGTTTCGTCGAGCACCACTCGCACTGCCGTGTGACTCAGGTCGTCTAGCATGTCGCACAAGTGATCGTCGGGAGATTGCCCCACGATGATTCCCTTGACCACGGCGTCGGCTTCGGTGGTTTCATAGCCGAGAAACTTGGTGCTGTGCAGCGCATGCTTGAGCGAATCAATCGGGCCCTTGGCACCCATGACAGTGTGCTGCACTTTGCCCGAGGCTTCGCCGTGCAGTTCCATCGCCCGCTTGTAGCCTTCCCAATCGAAGGTGAGATTATGCTCGGCAGCGAGAGCTTCAAACAATTCCGGCGGCACGCCGAAGGTTTGGTACAACTCGGCGGCGATCTCGCCCTCGACCTTCACGCGATTCTGGCGGCGCATGTCGTCGAACACCCGTTCCATGCGATTGAGCCCCGCGTCGATCGTGCCGAAGAAGTTGGCTTCTTCTTGCTCGATCACGCGCGAAACGCGGTCGGTGGTTTCGGTGAGCTCGGGGTAGGCGCTTTTCATTGCCTCGACCACGAACGGCACCAGCTTGCAAAGGAACGGATCGCGCATCCCCATTTGATGGCCGTCGAGCACGGCACGACGGAGCAATCGCTTGACGACATATTTTTCCTTGTTCGCGCCGGGGTAAACGTTTTCGTGAACCGCGAACGTGCAAGCGCGAATATGATCGGTGATGCGCCGGCAGCGGCGGCCGTTCTCACTGTCTAACTCGTACTTCACGCCGCACACTTCAGCCGCGGCCTGGACGATCGGCATGAGAATG
>JBGTEU010000559.1:0-2598 GCA_041747595.1 Bythopirellula sp. | reverse complement strand
CCTTGCCGATTTATTTATGCTCAAACAGCGTGAGGCTTTGTGCCCACATAAAGCGTGGCAACTCCCAGTGTAAACGAGCAGTGTCGAACGTCCACTAGCCCGGCGGCACGCATCCTCTCAGCGAGTTCTTCACCCTGCAGGAATTGGCCGACGCTCTCGGGAAGATAACTGTAGGCCGCGTGCGAATTCCTTGCAAAAAACTGACCAATTCGGGGCAGGACATTGCGAAAGTACCAACCGTAGAGCGATTTGAACGGCTCCCAACCGGGCGTGGAAAACTCGAGCACGGCCACCTTGCCGCCACGGGCACAAACACGCGTCATTTCCGCCAAGCCCCGGTCGGTGTCGGCGACGTTCCGCAATCCAAAGGCGACGCACACGATGTCGAACTTACAATTGGCGGCAGGGATTCGCTGGGCATCAGCCTCGATAAACGAGATTCGCTTGCCCGCCGAAGATTTCTGACACTTCTTGCGACCCCGGGCTAGCATGGGATAGCAAAAATCAGCCCCAATGATATAGGCAGTCCCAAAGGCGGCTTTGTGGTAAGCGATAGCCAAATCTCCCGTCCCGGTGCAGAGATCGAGAATTCTCGCCCCCTGCCGCGGCGGAACCGCCCTTACGGTTCGCCACCGCCAGTAGCGGTCCATGTTGAAAGACAGCAAGTGATTGAGAAAATCGTAGCGCCCCGCGATCTCACCGAACATTTCGCGGACCCGCGCGTCCGATTTATCGACAGTTTGTTCGGCGGTGGCCATGGATGGTTGAATTTGTATGCAAGCGCGAAGCAAGCTTCGCGGCTAAATAATCGTGGTGTCGTTTGGTCCAGTATCGCAGTAGAATGACGAGCCCGCTAGCGCAAACCGTGTTGGCGAACGCCGATTAACGACCCCACGGAAACGAACGCTCAGATGGCTGATCTATTCGTACACAATTTGCCCTCGCAGGTGGCTGCCGCGGAGCTTGCCGAGAGCACGGTGATTGTGATCGACATGTTGCGAGCCTCGTCGACGATTTGCCATGCCCTCGCGGCGGGGGCTAAATGCGTCGTGCCGTTATTGGAAATCGACGAAACATTGCGACTCGCCGAGCAGCTGGGCCGCGAGTACGTCGTGCTCGGGGGTGAGCGCGGCGGCAAGATTATCAACGACTTTGATCTTGGAAATTCCCCGCGCGAATACACGCCGCAACGCGTCAGGGGAAAGATGGTGCTGCTGACCACGACGAACGGCACGCGGGCCTTGGCCCATGCCCATGAGGCCGCTCGCGTAGTTGTTGGTGCGGTGGTCAATCGCGCGAGTGTAGTCCGGGCGGTACGCTTTGCCAATCGGGTTGATATTCTCTGCGCGGGGACCGACGGCGGAGAGACCGGCGATGACATTCTCGCGGCGGGGTCGATGGTCGAAAGACTGTTGAGCGATTCCCCGACCCATCATTGGAAACTGAACGATGCCGCCAGGGCCGCCCATCATGAGTGGCAAGAATTGCTTGCCAAGGCCAATGTTTCCAACCGGTCCATCATCGACGAGCTGGCCATCGCACTCCGTGAGACCGCCGGCGGTAGAAACCTCGTGGAGGCGGGTCTTCAGGCCGACCTCGCCGATTGTGCCCTGCTCGATTCGATGGCCGTCGTGCCGGAACTGAATCGCACGACGAGGCAAATCACGCTGCGGTAGACGTTTTGTGGCGCGGCGGGTTAAACTTACAGGTCTGGTAATTAGGTGAGTAGGTGAGTAAGTGAGTAGGTGGTGTCTGTGACCTACTCACTTACTCACCCACTCATGCGTGAAACGGTAGCGGTCGATGGATCTCAACCCACCGTGCATTATTAACACATGTGAAAGAATACTCACCCATGGAAATGGAAAAGCTCGTCTCGCTCTGCAAACGGCGGGGCTTTTTGTTTCAGTCCAGCGAAATCTACGGCGGCCTCAACGGCTTCTGGGACTACGGCCCGCTGGGCGTGGAGCTCAAGCGCAACATCAAGAATGCCTGGTGGCAAGACATGGTCACGGGCCACGACGAGCTGGCCGTCGCCGCCGGCGCGCCGGGCACCTACGAAATGACCGGCCTTGATTGCACGATCATCATGCACCCGCAAGTCTGGAAATGCAGCGGGCATTTCGATTTGTTTTGCGACATGATGGTCGATTGTAAGGAAACCAAGCACCGCTACCGCTTCGATCAATTGCGCGGTCGGTGGGTCGAGGCCAAGGGCCGTCGGGTGTTTATAACCACGCTCGCTGAAGCGGAACAAGAAGCGGCCGATTTGCAGCAACGGGCATTGAAGGCATTCAATCTCCGTGGCAAGGACGTCGAGCAACTCAAATGGGAAGGCAACGTCGTTTCGCTCGACAAGATTGATTCGATGGAGAACGTTTTTGCGCCGGAAGCGAAAGAAATCGGCACCCTCACCGAGCCGCGTGAATTTAATCTCATGTTCCCCACCACTATCGGTGCTTTAGCTGGCGAGGAAGGCCGTGCCTTCCTCCGCCCCGAAACTGCGCAGGGAATCTTCGTCAATTTCAAGAACGTGCTCGACAGCACACGTGTGAAGATTCCGTTCGGCATTGCGCAAGTCGGCAAGAGTTTCCGCAA
>JBGTEU010000558.1:0-2292 GCA_041747595.1 Bythopirellula sp. | reverse complement strand
AGCCCAAGGTGTTTGATCACCGGAGTACGAACATGCAAATCCAAGGCTCTTCTCACGTTCATGGTCCCCACGCCCTGCAAGGCCCTTATTCCGCGCGGAGCAACGCGGCACGATCGAACCCCGCGGTGAGCGGTACGGGCGATCAGTTGGAGATTTCCGCCGCTGCCGAGGCCGCCGCTCAAGCCGTGGAAAGTGGCGACATTCGTGCTGACCTCGTGGCTCGCATCAAGAACGAAATTGCAGCCGGCACTTACGAAACCGCCGACAAGCTCGACGCGGCTCTCGAAGGTTTACTCGACGACGTCGCTTAGTCGCGATTGTTCTGAGAGCTTCAATCACACGATTCTCGCCGCTTTTCCGCGCCTCTTGAGACTGCTTACTGCTTCGCTTAGAATCAATAAGCGACGGGCAGTGTGCCCTGAGTGCTTGTTGGACCGAATTTCTGACGAGCAGGTACGGGAAATCGGTCTCAATAACGGCCTTGCCAAGTGCGTTACTGAGACTCATGGCGAGTTCGGGAAATCAAGAAAGGCTGGCAGATCATGGCGAGCGGCTATTCGTTAGGCACGGTCGAGGTCTCCAGTTCGCCCCAGGACCGCTTTGCCGAGTTCCTGCAGAGCAAGGGGAAGCGGATCACCCAGCAGCGTCGCATCCTCATCGACTACATTTTCGAGCGGCACGACCACTTCGACGCCGAGGAACTGATCTACAATCTGGCCGGTCAACCCGAGGGAAGCAAAGTGAGCCGGCCGACGGTTTACCGAACTCTCAACGAATTGGTCGACTCCGGGCTATTGCGTCGAATGAACCTCGGCGGGCGGGCGGTTTACGAACACGACTACGGCTATCCCCAGCACGACCATTTGCACTGCACCGTGTGCGATCAGTTGATCGAATTTCAAAGCAGCGAACTGCGGGAGCTCCGCGAAGCCGTTGCGAGCGAGTATGGCTTTCGCGTCACGGGCCATCGGCTCATTATCTCGGGTATCTGCAGCGATTGCAGCTCCAAGCGGCATCGCCGTATTTCGCCGCTGGATCAGATCTAGCTCTCATTCGAGCTAGACACGCAGTTCCGCTGAGTCGACTTTTTTGTCAGCGTACCGCTCTCGGATCGGCTCGACGACTTCGGCGAGAAATTCGTCCACCTGCTCGGCACTTCGGCCGGTGAGCTTCGAGGGATCGACCGCTGTGTTGAGATCGACACCCGCGAATGCCTTGTCACCAAGCAAACGGTCCAGCAAATCGTTTGGTTTGCCGCGCTGCTTGACTTCCGCAGCGGCGGCTTGGCTGTGCTGGCGAATTCGCTCGTGCAAATCCTGGCGATCTCCCCCCGCGGCGACCGCGGCCATCAGAATGTTTTCGGTGGCCATGAACGGGAGTTCCTCGCGCAAGTTGCGTGCAATAACTTCGGGATAAACGACCAAGCCGTTCGCCACGTTTTCATAAAGGATCAACACGGCATCGATGGCCAGAAAGGCTTGCGGGATCACAAGCCGGCGATTCGCGCTGTCGTCGAGCGTGCGTTCCATCCATTGCGTGGCGACCGTGGCCGCGGTGCTCGATTGCAGACTCATCACAAACCGTGACAAACCGCAGATGCGTTCGCAGCGCATGGGGTTGCGTTTGTAGGCCATCGCCGAGGACCCGATTTGATCTTTCTCGAACGGCTCTTCGATTTCCTTGCGGTGCGCCAAAATGCGGAGATCGGTTGCCGCCTTGTGTGCCGAGCCCGCAATGCCGGCCAGCGAATCGACAATTTGCGCATCAATCTTGCGAGGATAGGTTTGACCCGTCACGGCATAGGTCATCGTGAAACCCATTTTCTGGGCGACCAGTTGTTCCAGCTGGCGGACCTTGTGGGAATCGCCGGCAAAGAGTTCGAGAAAACTCGCTTGCGTGCCGGTGGTCCCTTTCGTGCTGCGGGCAGCGAGCGCGAAGAGCCGATGCTCGAGTTCCGCCAAATCGAGGGCCAAGTCGTAAGCCCACAGACAGGCCCGGCGCCCGACGGTCGTGGGTTGGGCGGGCTGCAAATGGGTGAATCCCAACGTTGGCAGGTCACGATATTGGGCGGCGAAAGTTGCCAGGGCGTCGATCACGCTTGCCAACCGCGCACAAACTTGATTGAGCGCCTCGCGAAAAATCATGAGATCGGCGTTGTCAGTCACGAAACAACTTGTGGCCCCCCAGTGGATAATTGGCCGAGCGGTGGGGCATTGATCGCCGTAAGCATAGACGTGGGCCATCACGTCGTGCCGCAATTGTCGTTCGTATTTCTCCGCTACGTCGAAGTCG
>JBGTEU010000557.1:0-7525 GCA_041747595.1 Bythopirellula sp. | reverse complement strand
GCAGCGTCATGGCGGCGATTCATCGAACTTGGATGGATTTGAAGGTGGCTTTGTCATCCAACAATGCCAAAGCGGTACTCAACGAAGTCGAACGTGGCGAAGATCACATCAAACACATGTACGAGGATGTTCTAACGGAGACGGCCGGATCCGCAGTTCACGATGTTCTGCAGCATCAGTATGTGAGGGTTAAGGCGGCACACGATGCCGTGAGAGACCTTCGTGACGCGGAAAATGCCGCCTCTTAGGTTTGTGGGAAGGAAAGTACGTCTGGCGACGTAGTGCCCTGGCTCGTCCCTGGTCATCGACCGGGGACGAGCTCTTTTTATGCGCTGTGTTTTACAAAAACTGGCTCCTTTGCAGGGCAAAGGATTTCTCTATACTGCGACCGCTTCGGTCATCTATTTTATGAGAAGCCGTTTTCACACATGTGATGCAGCTTGAATATCGCTTTGTTAGCGGGCAATATCAAAATGGCCCCGCATGGGCCCTGCGCAATAGTGGCGTGATGATCCACGGACAAACATCCGGTCGAGTTCCGCAATATCAAGCTTAAGGAAATTGATGAATAATCGGCGTGCGGGGGGAATGTAGAATTACTCTTCCTGTTCCAACGCTTCGCGCACTAACCTCTCGATGTCGATGGTGCCTGAGTTAATCGAATCGAAAATCGACTCATGCATCGTACGGGCATCGTACTCGGCGACCTTGGCCAGAATCTTTTCGATCGCCGCGGGAGTGTGGCCCTGATCTTCAAGCCAGGCAATCAACAGAGCGTGCTGCATTTCGGACATGGGTGAGTCCTTAGAATTCGCGTAAGTTCAATCAATACCGACTATTGTAGCAACCGGTGTCTTTCACGGAACTCCGGCTAAACAATCTCGGCAATGGGTTCGACTTGCTCGACGCCCACCAGTTTCTGATCGAGTCCTCGGAAGAAGTACGACAGCCCATTCGGATCGAGCCCCATCTGCCGCAAAACGGTGGCGTGCAACCGCTTGACGTGCATCGGCGCATCGACCGCCTTCGAACCGATTTCGTCGGTGCTGCCGATGCTCACGCCCCCTTTAATGCCGCCACCTGCCATCCACATCGTGAAACCAAACGAATTGTGATCGCGGCCTGTACCCACCGCATATTCGGCGGTCGGCTGTCGCCCGAATTCACCACCCCACACCACCAGCGTTTCATCCAACAGTCCGCGTTGCTTGAGATCGGTGAGTAGCGCCGCAATCGGCTGGTCGGTAGCCCCCGCGTGTTTGGTGTGATTGACGACCAAATCTCCATGGGCATCCCAATTGTGGTCATTATGCGCCCCGCCGGAGTAGACTTGAATGAATCGCACCCCGCGTTCCACCAACCGCCGCGCAAGCAAGCACCGCGTCCCAAAATCGCGGGTCTGTTCCTGATCCAATCCATACAGAGAGCGCGTTGCGGCGGTTTCTTGGCTAAGGTCAACTGCTTCGGGCGCGTGCGATTGCATTTTGAACGCCAATTCATAGGAAGCGATCCGTGCCGCGAGATCCGTGTTGTCCACGCGCGATTGCCGATGCTGCTCGTTCAGCCCGGCTAATGTATCAAGCACCTCGCGTTGCCGCTCACGCGTCGAACCCGCCGGGAGTGACAAATCGTTGATCGGTGAGCCCTCGGCACGAAACACCGTCCCCGCGTACGTCGCCGGCATATATCCGCTCGACCAATTCTTCGCACCACTAATCGGCCCACCGCTGCGGTCGAGCATCACCACAAACCCGGGAAGATTTTCGTTAACCGTCCCCAAACCGTAATTCAACCACGAACCGAGCGCGGGATTGCCGCTTTGCAATCGACCCGAGTTCATCATCAACATCGCCGACCCATGAATGGGCGATTCGGCCGTCATCGAATGCAAGAACGCAATGTCATCAACGCATCCGCCGAGATGGGGAAACAATTCGCTCACCCATTTGCCGCATTCACCATACTGCCGGAATTTCCACCGCGGCTCGATGATACGGCCCTGATTCTTGTGTCCCCCCCGGCCAAAAGTCTTCACCTCGATGGTTTTGCCGTCCATGCCGACCATCGTCGGTTTGTAATCAAACGTGTCGATATGGCTCGGCCCACCGTACATGAACAAAAAAATCACGCTCTTTGCCTTGGCGGGCAGGGGAGCGGGTTTCGCGGCAAGCGGATTATCAAAGTCCGCGGCCTGAGCCGTGCCGCCACCGAGGAGCCCGAATCCATCGCCGGCAAGCAGCGAGGTGAGCGCCGCCGCGCCAAATCCGCAGCCGGTCTCCCACAAAAACTCCCGTCGCGTGCGACCACAGAAATTGCGTGTTTTCTCTTGCATAGCGTTTAATCCAAAAATACAAACTCATTCATATTCAACACCGCCAAACACCACGTCCGCAACGCTTCCCGCGCTGCGAGATCGTGCTTCGCGTCCAACCGCGCGATCAAATCTTTCCCCGCGGCAATCTCAGCCTCAGTCGCTGGCCGGCTTAGAGCGAGTTCCACCGCCCGTGCTACCTGCTCCGACAAATCGCTGCGCTCATGCGCCACCCGCTCTGCCAACTTCTCCGCCCGCTCATTCGCGTACTCACTGTTGAGCAGAGTAAGTGCTTGCCCCGGCTGCACCGTCACAAACCGGGCTTCGCAACTTGCATCCACGTCGGGAAAATCAAATGCCGTTAACAGCGGTGGCAAGAGCGAACGCTTCAAATGAATGTAAACGCTCCGCCGCGCCGATTCTGCTTCGGTCGAGTCTCCCCAACCTTGCCCGGGCATCGACTGCGTATTCAGAACTTCCTGCGACATCCTCGGGAAAATACTCGGCCCGTACAGATCGCGATTCAACTCCCCCGTGACGGCCAGCATCGCATCGCGAATTTCCTCGGCACTCAGCCGCCGCATGTCGAACCGCCACAACAAGTCATTCGTCGGGTCCATGGCGAGGGCTTTCTCATTACCTGCCGACGACATGCGGTAGGTGTTGGAAGTCATAATCAGCCGATGCAGCGACTTAAGCTCCCAATTGTGCTCCACGAACCAGAGGGAAAGCCAATCCAACAACTCCGGATGCGTCGGCGGCGTGCCGAGTTCGCCAAAATTGCTCGACGACCGAACAATCCCTCGGCCAAAATGGTGCTGCCAAACGCGGTTCACCACCACCCGCGCGGTCAGCATATTATCTGGCGACGCAATCCAATCGGCCAGCACACGGCGGCGGCCCGCCGAGTGGGCATCCGGCGAAGACGCTGGAATCTGGGGCGCCGCATCGCCAAACAGCTTCGGAAAATGCGGCTGAACCTCATCACCCGGCACGTGCGGATTGCCGCGCTGCATGATGTGAGTCGCCGCGGGTTGCGGTTCGCAGGTGGCCAGCGCAAGGACCATGTCCGCCCCAGGAAGTTTCTCAAGCTGTTGCTTCGCTTCGGCCAACCGTGCGAGCGTTTCTTTGTACAACTCCCACTCGGACGGATTCAAGAATTTCTCGAGCTTATCGTCGAGCAGCTTCTGCCGATCGGGAGTTTCGCTCTGGCGTTGATCCGGAGCCGTCATCCGCTTGATGCCCACCTCTTCCATCGAGGTCTTTTCGACTTCAATCGACTTAATCGCCTGGCGCAATTCTTGACGCTGCTTGCGCTCCTCCGGTGGCGAGAGATCCCACTGACTGTTGGTTTCTTCATCACCTCGCACGCCGTAGGGCGTCACGTCGGCAAAAAACGCGAGCAGCCCGTAATAATCGGCCTGCGGAATCGGATCGATCTTATGATCGTGGCACCGCGCGCACTCCACGGTCAGCCCTAGCATCGCCTGGCTCGTCGTCGAAATGATGTTGTCCCACTCGTCGTACCGCGATTGCTCGGGGTCGGCCGGTTCATCGTCCCAAGTTCCCAGTCGGTAATACCCCGTGGCGATGATCGTTTCCTCGGTCACCTCATCCAGCTCATCGCCAGCAAGCTGCTCGCGGAGGAACTGATCGTAAGGCTTATCTTCATTGAACGAGCGGATCACATAGTCGCGATACTTCCAGGCATTGGGCTTGGCACCATCGCGTTCAAAGCTGTTGGTCTCGGCATACCGCACCAAATCAAGCCAATGCCGACCCCAGCGCTCGCCGTAGTGGGGCGACTCCAATAAGCCACCGATCAACCGTTCCCACGCCCGCGGGTCGTCATCGGCTAAAAAATCTTCAAGCTGCTCGTTCGTGGGCGGTAAACCGGTGAGATCAAAAAAAGCACGCCGCGCAAGGGTGCGCTTATCCGCCGGCGGGGCAGGGGAGAGGTCGGCATCCTCCAACCGAGCAAGCACAAATGCATCGATCGGATTCTGCGCCCACACTTCGTCGTCAACAATCGGCAGTTCATGGGCCACTGGCGGCACGAAGGCCCAATGTTTTTCCCAGGGTGCTCCCGCCGCGATCCAGTTCCGCAGAATTTCGATTTCCGCGCCCGACAGCGGCTTTCCTTCCGGAGGCATCCGCTCGAATTCGTCTTCACTCGCAATACGCGTCAGCATTACGCTTTCGTCGGGCTGGCCTGGCACAATGGCATGGGACCCCGAATCCAATTCCGCGACTGCGGACTCCAACCCGTGCAGTCGCAAGCCCCCTTCACCGACGTCGGGACCATGGCAGGCAAAGCAGCGCCGCGCGAGCAGCGGTTTTACGTCGCGGACAAAACTCACTTCGGCAGCAGATTGGGCGGCGCAATTTTCAATAAACGCTGGACCAATAAGCGCCAGCGCTCCCACGAGAAAAACACAGCAGAACAAAAGTGGCAGCCGCGCCCCAACCATCGGCATTCTCCGCAACCGACAAGAAAAGTCCCCGCCACCAGACAGCGGGCATCTTCCCAGTGTCCCAAGAATCACCCACTTCCGCAACAATCACCCAGGCGAGCCCCCATTCCAGTGACCGTGAGCAACGAAGCGATTGCGTTTCCTACGGAGCAGCTTGTTCAATCCGAGGGGATTTCGACCGCGACGGCGTCGGTACCGTAAACGACGCTGATCCTTGAAATCTGGCACAACACTATGGCGAGGGTTCTGAACCTATCTCAGCGCTGCACATCCCCGAACCCTCAACCACAGCGTTGTTCGCATTAGCCGCTTATCAGTTTTCCGCAATCGCTTGCGGTTTCGCGGTCATTAAACCTTCGACCGTCGCCGCAAGATCATCCCGACCAACGGCAGCAACAACACCAGCGTACCCGGCTCGGGAATGGTAATCAGCGATGCCAGGCTCCCGTTGGGATTGTAAGCCACGGTATCCAAATAGAATGTAAATGTCTCGCCCAGCGTGCTGGGGCCCGACTCGAAGAAAATTGAATCTAGATACGCGTTGGGCCCGCCAATGACGCCGTTGCCGCCCGAGAAGTTGGACCACAAGTTTTCGTCCGCCAGATTCCATTCGTAGAGATGCCACTCGCCATCAGCGATCACCGGGATCGCGGTGCTTCGCTCCAAGGAAACGGTGGTCACCGTACCGTCGTCGAGGCCCAGATAGACGCTCATGTCGGGCTCGGTCGTCTTTAGAAAGAAACCAATGAACCCGAATGGCCCCATTGCTGAGAGTGTGCCATCGACGTTCACCCGATTGTTAGCCGGGTTGGCGCCACCCGAAAGGTGACGCACCCGCGAGGTGGCCGTCGTGGTGTTTCGTACCAAGGTAATTTCCTGACTGCCTTCACCCAGATGAGCTTCTGCCGTAGTGTAAACGGCTGTGCTCGCGGGAGTGATTCCGTTAGTCGAGCCGCTGGCATTCGGGGCGGAAGTGAACCGCCCCTCGCCGCCGTCAAAACCGTCGAGAATGGTGAGATGCGGAATAAAGGGTTCCGCGCCAGGGAACGCGGGCCGAGGTGGCGAGGGTAATCTCACGTAGTCGGGATTGGGCATGGCATAGATACCAAAGTGATTCGCCACGGGGCGTTGCGAGCCTGCGATGTAAGTGCTCGAACCGTCGCTGGGGCTATTCACCGCGCGAGCCGTGCCGCCAAAACCATCGGCAAACACCAGCGTGCTGCTTCCGCCGCCGTCGAGATTGATTGCGTCGTCCACCCCGAAATCGAGAAACAATTGTGCCATTTCATCGGTCCGCATCCCCTCGGAGTAATCGGTCTGACGACCGTCCACAACCATGAAAAACACATGACCATTGTCGGCATCCACGCCCACGGCCGTGTGGGGGTTGAGCGTCGTGGTGTAACTGTCGTTCGGCGTAACGATGACGCCGTTGTTGAGCATCCGCTGATTTCCGCTCACGGCGTTCCACGCATTGGGTGGAATCGTCGCGCTGGTGATAATCGATGCGAGATTATCCTGGCTCACGACCAGCGAATTGCGAAATCCGCCCGTTCCTGGCGGCGAAACGATCTCGCCGTTGCTCATGCCCAAGCCATTCACGTTGGCCGTGATTCCCGTGTTGGTCGAATAAAAATCGCCATTTATGCCGACCGCCAAATCATTACCGCTGACAAACGCGCCGGTCGTTTGCCGCGTGTATTCGTTGGGCGAGTCGCCATTGCCTGGCGTGCCCAGGAACGAAATCCCCGGGGCAAACGGATCGATCTCCACAATATGAATCGCCAATTCTCTGTTGAACGGATTCGGCGAGGGATCGCCGAGCGACTGCACGATTTGATAATACGTCACACCGATAAACGGCGATGATGTTTTCGTGTTTGCCTGCAAGTAGGCGGGGATGACCGCCGCAAACGTGCCATGGCTCATCAGCCAAAGCGACAAACCAACGAAGACAAGAAACGGGCGAAGCAAGGGGCGGCAATTCATAAATTCTCGTATCCTGCGAATCAGAAGATGAAGTAGCAACGTGCTATTCACATTAAGACGCCTGCCCGACTGGTGCAACACGCCCTGCGGAGACGCGCCAAAGATGTGCGCATAGGCGCTAGAGAATCAGCTCCGAGCGGCAATTATTGATCGAATCGCGGTCAATATCGATCAAACCTCACCCGAGAGAGGCCACTTACGCGTGACCCTAAGTGGAGGATAATTTTTCTCCGAGCCGTACTGCCGAGGCTCAAGGTCCACCAGTGCAAGGTCCACCATCGACAGTGGGACCGCTGTCAAGAACGGCTTGCTGGGACGGGCAGCGAACGCAATCCCTGTTTGGGAATCTACGAATGCTAACGAACCTCGCAAGCGTTACCAAGGGCGAGCTCGAAGACTACGCACTCAGCCAACAGGTTACGCGGCCATCAATAACCTTTCGCCACCGTAAGATCGCAAAGTTATATGGCTTTACGTCCTTGCAGCACCTGAACAATGAGAACGATCGCTGCGATTACTAACAAAATGTGTACCAAATTACCTGCGACACCAAATCCCAAGCCTAATGCCCACATCACGAGAAGAATTAGTAGCACTGTCCATAACATGATTGGCTCTCCACTTCTGGCGAAGCACTATTGACCGGAGTGCGACAGCCTTAAAACAATCGCGGCTCTTAATAAAACCACGAAAAAATGAATCCGTGTGATACTCGGTCACACCAACGGCACACTTAGGTAGTGCAAACTGT
>JBGTEU010000556.1:0-9406 GCA_041747595.1 Bythopirellula sp. | reverse complement strand
CAGAACACTTTTTCGGTCCCCGTCGCCTGGCAGCAAACCCGCACCGAATCTCCCCGCCAGTTCTCGTTCACGATGAAGCGAACCGTCAGTTCGTGCGTCCCTTCCAGCGAATTCTGGGGCGAGGAGCGGAGCTTGAAGAACACGCCGTGTTCCTGGCTGATCGTGCCGCTGGCAACGACGGCGAATTTCGGCGCGACGCGGACCTGTTTCTCTGTGATTTTTTCGTGGTTGGTATGGCCGCCGCTGATCGTGGGAGTCACGTGCGCGATCAAACCACCCACCGGAGTCGGCAATTGCCCGCCGAGCGAGGCCCCCAGCGTGTTGCTCTCATCGGTAGTTTTCGACCACTGAATGTCCTCGCTCCAATGGCTCGTGAGCTGCGTGCCGGGAGAAAAACTATGCACCCGCATCCGGTTGTCGCAATCGCCCACCTCGATCCGCACTTCTTCGACGTCGTTGATGTTGCCCGAAAGCAAATGCACCGAGACGCGCAACTTGAGTTCCACGATTTTTTCACCCGGGTAAAGCATTCCTCCATCGGCCGGAGTCACGTCGGTGCATTCGGCGGTGCGACCAAAATCAAAGGTCACGTGAGGATTGCCGGCAAAGGCGTGGGTGCTGCTTGTTGCCAACAAGAGAAAGCAGAGAACTCCGTTTCCAATGCGAATGCTAAGCGACATGTGAAGATTCCTTATGCTCCGTCCAATTTCATTCCTGCGAGAACCTCGGTGGGCCCCCCTGGCCACCGAGTCCTCACCCTCATTACGCGAGCGCCGGAGAAAGGGTTTGCGAAAAACAAAAAAGCCCGGGGATTGCCCCTTTTCTAGGAAAGGTGCAGCCCGGGCCTTGCTGGCACTTGTTCAGTCATCCTCGCGTAGGCGGGGATCGAGAATGAACGAGCAAGAAACTGGATTCCCGCCTCCGCGGGAAAGACGGAAATAAAAGTGAACTTACCCAACGGCCTTGCCGTAGCGCTCCGCCACAGCGGGCCAGTCGATCACATTGTAAAACGCCGCGATGTATTCCGGCCGGCGGTTCTGATAATGCAAATAGTACGCGTGCTCCCAAACGTCGATGCCCAATATCGGAGTGTGACCATGCGAAAGCGGGCTGTCTTGATTGGCGGTGCTTTCGACGTGAAGCTTTTTGTTGTCGCCGACGCACAGCCAAGCCCAACCGCTGCCAAAACGTTTGGTCGCCGCATCGGTGAGCGCCGTCTTGAACGCCGCGAAGCCGTCGAGGTCTTTTTGAATTGCAGAAGCCAACTCGCCGCTCGGCTCGCCGCCACCGTCGGCGCTCATAATCGTCCAAAACAAACTGTGATTCGCATGCCCGCCGCCGTTGTTTTGCACCGCCGTGCGAATGTCTTCAGGCACATCTTTCAAGTTCGCGATCAAGTCTTCGACGCTCTGATCTCCCAGCTTGGTTCCTTCGACCGCGGCATTGAGCTTATCCACATACCCCGCGTGATGCTTGTCGTGATGAATCTCCATCGTTTGCGCGTCGATGTAGGGTTCCAGCGCATCGAATTCGTAGGGCAACGGCGGAAGTTTATAGGGTCCGGTCGGCGCATCAGCAGGGCCCTGGGCAAAAGCGGCACTGGGCCGCGTCGTCAACAATGCCGCGCCGGTCACGGCGGAGACTTGCAAAAAATTACGGCGGGAAAAATCCTCGGGCAGGTTCATCATTCACCTCGACGAGTTGAAAGGAGAGGAATCAAAGTGCGCTGACGCGCAGACTGTTCGCGGTACGGGCAATCCTAATGCCATGATCAGGGGATGGTCAACCAACGGCGTTGGAAACAAGAAGATACCGCGTCATAAAACAATGGTCGCTAAGAAAACGAAGTGCGTGGAAATTGACCAAGTTTAGCCGCAAACGGCGGATGCAATACACTCATTCACGAATATGATTTTTTGACACCTCGACTCTATTACCGTACCGATGTTCGGCAAGATACACTAGAAACATTGCCGAGTTTCGCTTTCCGATTTCCGAGGACAAGAGTTGCGTCCGTCAGCCCCCAACGTCCCTGCCACTTCGCCCGCCGCCGATCTCCCTGGAATCGACGACTTCGATTGGTGGCTCCGCTCGCCGCTTGGGATTCCGCCTGTTGAAAAGTGGCGCTACACCTCGCTCGGCGAGATGCTCGAGGCGGACGATCCACAGCAAGACCACCAACCACTGCTGGTGGGTGCCGACCGCAACGGTCCGCTGGAAGTCTCTCTTGCGGACCTAAGGCGGGCCTCCGAACGAGCCGAACACTGGTGCCGGGAGCACGGCTTTCATCCAGGCGATTCGCTGCTGCTAGTGCGTCTTTCCTACAGCTCGGAGATACCCTTGGCCGTGGCAGTCCTCGCACTGATGAGCTTGGGCATCCGAGTGGTACTGCCGATGAGCTTCGACCGCTCTACCTTAGCCGACATGGCCAGGGCAACTGGCTGCCGAGCCATGCTTTGGTGTGCCGACGACGTGGCATCAACGACTCACGCTCAAGTTCTCGCCGCCGATGCGATGCTGCATGCCGTGGCCGACGAGCTGGATCTGCCAACCTTCTCGCTCGATGGGCAGCTCGATTGGCATCTTCCCTCCGTTGTAGGCGAGCCGGCTCAGTCACGCATTCCCCCATCCATCACTAATACTGAACGGGAAGTGCTTGTATTGAGCACCTCGGGAAGCACGGGCCGGCCTAAACTTGTCCGTTACACCGAGGCTGCGTTGCTGCGAGTTGCCGAAGCTTGGAACGCGGCGGGACTGATGTCCGATGCTCTCACCGGTGGCTGCTCATTTTGCCCCACTCTGTCGCATTCCATGGGACTCCGAAATGTACTGCACGCAGTTTGGAACCGTCGGCCTACGGTCCTGGCACAGGCCGAATGGTTGGAAGAGCAGCCGAAAAAGTTCGTAAAACTTTTGGAACGGTCTCCGCCCCAGCACATTACTTGCGGGCCAGCCTTGCTTGGCGATTTGGGTTTGTTGGCACAAAGCGTGCGGCGAGTCCGCGAGGCTCTCACCTCCCTACGATGCGTGGTCTCCAGCGGCGCGGCCGATGCCGACGTGGAGCGCGTGCTGCCGGCAGACGTACGCGTAGCCAATGCATTTGGCATGACCGAGGTTCAGCAGGTGCTCAATACGTTAGTAGGTCCATCAACGGGAGTTCGGCGTGCGCTGGGTCGTCCGCTGCCCGGCGTTTCAGTGGCAGTCCGATACATAAACGCCGCCGCGCGGATCGGACGGCTCTTCGTTGCAGCCCCGTTTGCGGCGAAAGGTTATGTGGCCGCGCCCGAATTTGGCCCCTGGTTCGATACGGGAGATTTAGTACGCGTAGAGGGGGAAGATCTGATCTGGATCGGCCGAGCGGATGAGGATTTTCTTAACACGGGGCAGGGCATTAAGGTATCGCTCGCTGAATTGCGTGGCAACTACGAGCAGCTCCAGCACGCCGCGGAGGCGGTGTTGTTTGTCGCCTCACCTAGCCGCGGCGGGGTGGCGGCGCTAGTTTACGTGGGTGATCGCGACCCCACCGCCGAGGAAATTCACCGCGGGCTGCTTGAAGCAATCGCCGCCGATCACCAGCAAATGGCGGACAAGCAGGGCGACTTCGCCTTGAGTTACACGACAATTTCGGTGATCGGTTGCGTTGCGGGACGGCCACCCACACGCGGACCAGGCAAGGTCGACCGCGATCGAGCCCTGTCGGATCTGACCGAGCTGCTCGTCGCGATGGACGAACCGGCTACCAATCATCTCCAGGTGGCCAGTATTCCACAGCACGGATCGGATCGACCCGACTGGCGACGCTACGCTTCGGGTAACTCGTAGGACGCGAGTTGTGTCAACGGAGCTGGCCGCCCGCTCGAAATCGCGGTAAGAGGCATCCTCGCGGGACGAGTGACAAGTGAATTTGTTGCGTCGACCCACGACTCGACCGAAATGGGCCTATGCAGCTCGCGAATTTTACGCTCGGCGAAAGGCTCGGGAGAAACGAGGTCTTTGCGTTGTTTGCGACTTCGCCAGTATTGGACCAAGTGACGGGCAAGTCGAAGTGGCGAGACACGCAACAATTCCCAACTAACGAGCAGCGCGAGCATCGAGGGATACGTCATTCGAGGGTAGGTAGCAAGGTACAGTTCACGGAAATGGGGCCGAAAACGGCTCTTGAAATGGTAAATTCCGCGGACGTCAAATAGCCAGTTCATGCCATGCCAGAAGATCTGGCACACCCCCTGGAAGCGAATATCGTCCCCCTTGATTGGCGGGCCGCAACGAAGAAAAGGAACACTGGAAAGCGATCCATAGTGGACGCCCTCATCCTTCAATTGCCGCAGGACCTGTAATATTGTGAAGGGAATTACCCCCCGGGGCGCGGACGAACGGCGGCGATACATCTCGATAGCCCACAAGTCGCCCCCCAGCGCCGGATTACAAATTACGAAGGCAACGATCCGGTCGCCTTGCCAAGTGACGAACAATCGCCGGCGAAGCAATGACCACGGATCAAAACGCCCTTCATAGAAAACCAATTCACGGCCGTGCAGCGTGCCAATGAGATGTTCGTGATTGACCTCTTCCAGCTGCGGCACGATCCGCTCGCGATAATATTCCGGGTCGGTTTGTGGGTCGATCTCCTCAACGCGGAGGTGCTGACGTATGCAAAAATTCTCCTGACGACGAAGCCATTCGTAGGCCTTGCCTTGCCAGTTTTCTCGTTCGAGGCGGACAATCAACTCCTCGGTGCATTTGTTGATCTGGAAGTCGTGTCGGCGAAAAAGCTTCTTCTGATCGCGACCAATGTTGATAAAGTTGACGGTTAGCCGATTGAGGCGCACGTACTCGAGGAACTTCTCTAGAAGTTGGTCCTGTTGCCCGGGGGCTGCCAGAAGCCCGCCCAGCACGTTGAGCGTGCGATGCCACCGCACAAATCCGATCACACCACTTCGCCCTGGTGACCAAAAGTATTGCCGGTCGTCATCCATGACGAGGTAGGAATCGTAGGTTTCCCCGTGGTCGTAGGCATAGCGTTCCAACAGGGCCACTGCATCCGGCGGCATCGACGATCGCGCTGCAAAATACTCGCACCCCGCCGGCAGGTTTTGGGTAGTTCGGTTTGACGTCTTAGCGCAAAAAAACACTGCCGTCCCCTGAGAGTGAAACCTGCTGTAAATCTGTAGGAAGGCTGGCGACTAGCTAATAAAATCAATTTGGCAGTATAGGTTATATAGTAAAAGATGGAGGGTAATTGAAAAGGGGGTAGTTAGCTATGCATTTTCCTCGCACTGTCTGAAACTCTGGATCTAAAATCTGACAGGTTTTTCATTCCTTAGAGTCCACGTAAGGCATGCACATTGTGGGCCAATTCTTGCAAGGTGAGGGCTTAATTCTCGATTCTTAGCCACCGAGGGACGCCGCCGTTGTAGTAATGACGGGGACGGCTGAATGAAATTTCCCCTCGGAAATGGCCTACGTCCTGGCAACGCCTAACAGTAAAGCTTCAATTGCCCGCCGAAGTGAAGTGGCGAAATTGCCGGACAGTGTAACCGAGTCGCCAATTCCTTGGTGCATCTTCGTGCTTCTTGTGGCCATTTTAACCCCGCAGCCACTGCGACTCTGGAAGACTCCAGGCGTTAACGCTTCGGGCTCGCCAAGACGTTCTAAACCCGCCAGAATTCGCTGCTCTTGCTGGCGATCGTCTCGATCACTTCCCAGCGGTTCTCGCCGGTGCGCTGAAGTTCGCTGAGCGAGTCGACATACTTGAGCCGCGGCACGATTCCTTGCCGGTGCGCGAGTTGAATGGCCAGCCCCGGTCGGGCGTTCGCTTCGAGCACCACCGGTCCCGTGTCGGCATCGATGACGAAGTCGATACCCACGTAGCCCATTTCCAGCGCGTCGCTCAGTTTCATTGAGAAGTCGAGAATCTCGTGCCAATGCGGCAAGTCAATTCCGGCGATCGGTTGCTGCGTGTCGGGATGCAAGCTGATCGATCGGTCGCGGCAGACGCCGCCAAAAGTGCGGCCCGTATCGAGTTCAATGGCCGCGGCGACGGCGCCTTGGTGCAGATTGGCACGCCCACCCGAGGACCGCGTCGGCAGGCGAATCATCGCCATCACGGGCACGCCCCGATAGAGGATCACTCGAATGTCGGGCGTCCCCTCGACCGCGATGCTCTTGAGAAGCGGATGACTCACGATGCGGCGCTCGACGATGATTTGATCGAGTTGACCGCCCAATGAGTAGAGGCCTGAGAGAATCGTCGACAGATGATGCCGCAGGTCGGACCACTCGATCAGTCGGCCTGAAGTGCTGAAAAAATTGTTTCCCAACCGGCCGGCCACCACCACGATGCCACGACCCGCGGCACCGCTCGCCGGTTTTACGACAAACTCGGTGCGGTTTCCGATCATTTCCAAAAAGCGGGGGCATTCGCTGTGCTCGGTCATCACGAAATAGGTTTCGGGGACCTGAATGCCATGTTCTTGGCAGATTTCCTTGGTCTTGAGCTTGTTGTCCACCCGCGGATAAAGCTCGCGGGGATTGTGCTCGAAAATGAAATCGACATTGCGCTGGTTGATCCCCAAGATGCCCCGGCGATGGAGTTCTTCAGGCCAGGCCCAGAATCGTTTGGAGTCTTTATCCATATTGGTCGGTCTATAATTGCTGCCTGCGAAAAGGCGCGAACCATCGCGAAATCATTGATTCAAATCTCTACGAGAAATCCTTTCTCGACTATGTGAAAAACTCTTGTTTCCTTTTTTGCGCCGTATTCGCGCTTTAGCGGGCCATAAATCATTGAAGCTATTTCACCATGTCGCGGAACCGCCAGAGCTCCACCAACCGATAACCGCTATACCGACCGATCCATATAAATGCCGCGACCGTGAAGAAGTGGAGCTCGGGGTAAATCAACAAGATCTGACCGACGCGTTCCCAACTTAAGATCAAGTAGCAGAACGCGGCGACGACGAACGTGCCTACCACAAGTTGAATCGCGAAGGTCGTGCCGTCTTCCTCGGCGGTCACAAAAAATCGCTCGATCAAGATCGTGAGAATGACCAACGGCAACAGCACCGCTCTTACACCGCCCACGGGATCCAGATAGTCGATGATCGAAACACCAAATACCACAAACAGAATAATTATTGTCAACACGATGCTCGAGCGCGGCACCATCAACAGATGGAGTCGATCGAGCAGTTTGCGTCCCACATAACCGGCAATCAATACCGAAATCAGGATCACTAGGCCGGTGCCCCACGCCGCGTAAATGAAACTCATCGCCAACAGGGCGGGGGCGAAGGTTCCCAACGTGCGGATGCCAATAATGTTGCGGAAGAGCGCGGTGATCAGCGCACCCAATGGCAATAACAACATCAGCGACATGATTTCATGCATTTCCACAGGAAGCCGCGTCAAGTCGAACACCTGCGACGGCCGCCGCATTTCGGCCTGCAGGACTTTCTCTGGCGGTGCCAACCGTAGGATCGTGTATTTTTGCGTGCGGTCCTTGGTCCCATAGAATCGGACAATTTCTTCACCATCTCGGCGAATCGGAATAAAATTATTGGGCATGTCTTGGCGGGCGAAGCCGTAAGTCGGATCAAATGGCACCCAACGGTGCATGTTGAACACTTCGACCCACACGTGCGGCCTCGGATTTTCGGCCTGCCGGAGTTCAAACCCGGCCACAAGTCGGGCGGGAATTTTTTGTGCCCGGCAGAGCGTCACCAAAGTTCGCGCGCGGCCCAAGGGGGTGGCCCGATGGTTGGCCAACGCGGTAGCCACGTCGTCGTAACCTTCGGAAGCGGGGCCCGGATTGAGTTCTTGCGAACAGTAGTCGAAATACTTTTGCACCAACTCGCCGTCGGTCAGATCGCCGCGGGGAATCAACTGCAAGACTTGCCGCACGCCGGGGCTGTTGATCTGCAAATGGGTATCGCCGCGAATGAATCGAGTGCGGGCCGCAGACGACAACGTGACGAGCGTGTTTTGTTCTTCCCAGGCGTGTCCGGGCTGCAGACGGATGTCGTATTCCGCGATCACTTGAAAGGGACCGGCGATGTTGGTTCTCACGACCAACTCGCGATTCTTGCTGAGCGGCGTCTCGCGGATTTCGTTGCCGAGATTCGTGTAAGAGAGCTCTTCGACTTCGACTTCCGCGGCGCTACTGGATGTGGGGAGGCTGATAAAGACTTCGGCCACGGGGGCGTCGAGATCGAATTTCACGTCGTACGTGAGTCGCCACAGACTGTCCTGCAAGCCGATTTTAACCTCGCTACGGGCGTAATACCGCATCGAAAAGGCCAACAGCCCCAGCAAGATGAAAACCAATGCCACCAGTTGACTCAGAACGCGAGCACTCACGACGGTAAGCCTTTAAATCATCAAAAGTTAGAGAATCTCTGCACTGAACTGCCGTGGTCGGCCAGCGTAACTAATCATAGTAGTATAGTTTACACACTACGCCGAAACCGCCGGGGACGTGCGACGGCGGGGTGGTTTTTTGCCGCTGGCAGGGGTTGTGCGGGCAGTTCCCTTCGGGGGAACTCCATGCGAGAATAGAGGGCTACTGACCTAGCCGCAAGGAAGGGTCCACCGTCAGCCCTCTAGGGAGTATTTCGTTCGTGTCATCGAGAGAAGAGTTTCACCGTGCCGCCGTGCCGCGCACCCTCAATTCGCTCTATTTAGCGATGGTGCTTGCGCTGGTGGGAAGTTGCGTGCTGTGTGATTGTGGTTTCCAGCAAGTTGCCGCTCAAGAACGCGATATCGATCAAAATGCCGCCGACGTCGAAGACGAAGAAGCCGCGGCTGTTGAGAAGGAGGAATCGGACGCGCCTGCCGAAAACAAGAAGACGAAAGCAAGAGACGATTCCGTGGAGCAGACCGAAGAGGAAAAGGTGAACGAATCCGCTGACGAAGAAGAAGATAAGAAAGCCGCTGAGGAAGAAGCGGCCGGCGCCGAAGTGGAAATCGACGACTCCGACGATGAGGAGGAAGAGCCGGAGGACTCGTCGGCCGCACAGGAGAAACCTCCCGTTGCGAAAGAAAAATCCACGGATCCTCCCGAAGCCCCTAAGCGCGTCATTGGCGCCACGGCCACGGTCATGGAAAAGCAAAGCGAACTTTTATTCCGCGCGCGGGTCGATTCCGGCGCGAAAAGTTGTTCGCTTCACGTCGAAGACTACAAGATCGAAGACGAAGCAGAGAACATGAGGGACAACATCGGCAAGGTGGTCCGCTTCCACATTAAAAACGGCAATCAAGAATCGCATTGGCTTGAAGCAAAGATTGCCGGTTATGTCATCGTCAAAACGGCCGCTCACCGCGAGCGGCGCTACAAGGTGCCCCTCACGTTTCGCTGGAAAGACGTCGAGAAAACGGTGCTCGTTACACTCAACAACCGCGACAAGAT
>JBGTEU010000555.1:0-4189 GCA_041747595.1 Bythopirellula sp. | reverse complement strand
GTAGAGCAGGGAGTCTTCCGCTCTGGAATCGATCCGATTGATCTGCATTGGAAAATCAGCGCATTGTGCTTTTTCAACGTCTCAAACCGTGCGACCTTCTCGCGGATCTTCCAGCGAGATCTTGCGTCTTCTGCTTCGCTTGCCTCATTGCGCGAAAGCATCACTGAAATGATAGGCCAGTATGTCCGGGCGCGATGAGATACGCGCGCAAGTGCGAGATATGGAACACCCTCATTCCGCCGCAACCGCCCCGGCTCTGTCACTCAAGCTTGGACTGATCGGCGATAACATAGCCGAATCAAAATCGCCTTTGCTCCATCGCCTGGCCGGCGAGATGGATGGGCTCACCGTTTCCTACGATCGGCTGGTGCCGCGCGATCTGCATGCGAAGTTCGATCAGGTATTCGCGCAATGTGCGCGAAGCGGTTACCGCGGGGTCAACGTCACCTACCCGTACAAGGAACACGCCGCGGCGATGGTATCGATTGATGATCGTTTGATGTACGCGATCGGTGCAGTCAATACGATTACATTCGAGAAAGACGGTGCGCATGGATACAACACGGACTATAGTGGATTCATAGCCGCTTACCGACGAACTCAAGGGCAACGGCCGGCAGGACGTGTTTGCCTCGTTGGCGCGGGTGGTGTAGGCCGGGCGATTGCATTCGCGCTGTTGGAACTTGGACTTGACTCGCTTTGGATCGTGGACATTGATCGAAGAAAAGCCGACGCTCTCGCCGCTCATCTTCAAGCCGCGGCACCGGATCTGGATGTGAACGTTTCCGAGACAGTGGGGGTCGTAGACCTGAGTCTGGATGGCTTTGTAAACTGCACCCCTGTGGGTATGGTAGGTATTTCAGGTACACCCATACCACGCAAACATCTTCGCGATGCTCAATGGGCCTTTGATGCGGTCTATACGCCAGTCGAAACCCAGTTTCTCAGGGATGCGCAGAGTGAAGGACTCGCGGTGATTACCGGTTATGAACTGTTTGTCTATCAAGGGGTTGACGCGTGGCGGATATTTTCAGGCCGCGAAGTCGATGTCGATCGCCTGAGGCGTCGTCTCGCCGATGCGTCGCCGCACACTGGCCGGTAGTCGAGACACTGGGTAGTGCGTTTGCCAATGTCCCCCTGGTCTCGGTTATCCACGGCGTCACGCATCACCACCACGATGGATCGCGTGCGCTTGAATATCCTTCGATGCTGACTACTGTACCGGTTGTCGATAACGATGGCGTAGTCGCCGATCAAATTGGTATTGGATGTTCTGTATAGGCTAACAGGCGATCACTTTCCGTCTTGACCACGGTGTAACACTCACAGCACAACTCCTCCAGTCGGGGCCGGCTCAGTGCGGTGATCAAGCCGCGGTTATACTCGATCACTCCGAGTTTGTGCAGCTTGCTGGAAGCCTCCGTAACTCCCTCGCGGCGCACGTCCAGCATATTGGAAACCAGCTCGTGGGTCATGGCCAACGGGGCGCTCGCCAAACGATCCAGCGATAGCAGTAACCAGCGGCACAACTGCTGCTCAATCGTGTGGTGGCGGTTGCAGACTGCGGTCTGCGCCATTTGCGTGACCAGTGCCTGGGAATAGCGGAGCAACAGATAGAACAACGCACCGTGGCGGTTGAACTCATCCTTGAGCAACTTCCCGGATAGGCGATAGGCATGGCCGGTGCTTTGTACGATTGCCTGGCTGGTGGCGCTTTCGCCCCCCATAAATACGGCAACACCGACAACTCCTTCGTTACCCACTATCGAAATTTCCTCGGAAGTGTCTTCTTCCGTCTCGTACAGAAGCGACACGATGCAATCTGTCGGGAAATAGACACGGTTTTCGGCGTCTCCGGCTTCATACAACAACTTGCCCCGCGGCATGGGTACCGAAGAAAGGTAAGGAAGCAGTCGTTCGTGAACCTCGTCCGGCAAGGCAGCCAACAGGTGATTTTGCAACGGCGTAGTTACTGTAGTCATAGAGGCCTCTGTTTGCATGATGATACATTCCTTGAAGTAGTGTTCGTCATGTCCGACTTGCGATGTACGACACCGCACGTAACACTGGTGCGGAAGATCGAGCACCCAGCAATCGGCCGATGATAAGGCCAGATTCCAATCGGCTCTGTGCGGTATCCAACAGAGGCGGGCGGGTTAGAACTGCGCGTTGGCCAGCCATGGTTTCCGGATTTGATACTGAACGTGCGTTTCCGAACAGACAACAGATTGCCACAGGAATCAGGCTAGATCTCAAGAGCGCTGTCGCGGCAAATTGTGGAAGGTAAGCGAACAGTGAATAGAAAGTCGGGAAGGCGACGGTGAGCCAGTATGAATCAACCCACGGATGTTTCCTCGAAACTGAAGCAGGCCACTCGACGGGCTCACGACGCGCTCGGAGAGTTACCGTATTCAAGTGGACTTCAAAGTGGTGATGTACCCGTCGATAGTGTGGTCGGACACCTTCGTGCCCTGGCGATCATCTACGGGGCGATGGACGGGGCGCTTACGCAGGCATCTACGGGCGAACATCTCGAGTTTTTAGGACACTGTGGAACTCCCCGGCTACCCGTACTAATGAAGGACCTCAACCGCTTCCCGCCGGCGGACTACCGCGATATTCAGCCCGTAGTTCGCGCGGCGATCAATCTGGCGGGATGTATCCGCCGACGGTCAGTGACTGTTCCGGCGTCGCTGGCCGGGTTTGTCTACGTGCTTGAGGGCTCGCCTCTTGCCGCCCGGTCGATTGCCGAAGATGTCGATCGGGTGCTGGGATTAGGTCCAGGCGAAGGTCTTGAATATTTCCACGGGTCGGAGGGGAAGACGGCTGAACACTGGAGAAAATTGACCTGCCTACTGGATGCTCACCTGGTCGATGCCGATGTTCAACGCACCGTGATCGATGCGGCCTGCGAGGCGTTCGGTGGGCTTCTAGCGATATTCGGCGCGCTTTTTCCGTACGAACTCGATGAACTTCACTTCACGTCGACGGCCATCAACCCGGAGTCCGGGGATCACTCGGTGCCCCAGGACCGCGATGCGATTCGTGCGTCACTCGAAGCGGGATCTCGCTGCCTTGATCAATATCCCTACATAGAGATGCGTTTTGGTGAACGCGGCGTGCGATTCACTCAAAGCGACAGTGCCTGGTTGGCTACACTTGCCGATCTCGACGAGCGAGCCGCGCTCCGCCAGGTGAACTGGCTGGCTGGTGTGTTATCAAGCCGGGGTATGCCGAGTCGACTGCTGCAGGTCCACCTTGAACTGCTATACGAGGACCTGATGAAGCTAGGCGTGCGTGGAGGCGAATTGGCGTATGAAAACTTGCGTTCGGGGGCCAGGGAGTTGGCGAAGTCTAGATCGTCGTATGTAGATGACAGGCAGCTAGAGCAACTCAATGCAGATTTCGAGGGTTGGGTAGGTTCCGACTGGGCGAAAAAGATGCGCAACACTGGCCAATTGATCGTTTCGTCGGCAACCGATCTAAAGTCGGGCACGGCAAAATCGACAGAGTCCTTCAGGCGCTGGGTCTGCGATCGGTCGAGATTCCCGAGAGTCTGGATTGAGGGTGTTGAACGGCTTTACGCGGAACTGCTCTGAGCCAACCTGATCGACTGGACGATCGTGAAGCGCGATTCGTCGGGTTCGCAGGGTGCGGGCTTCTCATCCAGATGTGCTGTCGTCTATGCTACAGCGACGACCACCTGGGAAGCAGTAACAGCGCGCCGACCGTGTGAACCGCTTCTGCAGGAACCTAAGCGCTTCAAGGGTTTGAACCGGCGAGATCGAACAAACGAGAGTCGTCCCATTCGCTACAAGTGGTCATACATGTACAAGGAGATAAATTGGTCGTTCAAAGAACCCGTACTCGACGGTATGGTGAACTTGCCAAAGATTGCGCCGTTGGTCAGGAAGCATTGATATGATTCGTTGGTGTAGCTACTGTCTGAAATATCTCGGCGAAAGTGCGCCGTTCACCGACTACTCGCTCTCGCACGGCATCTGCGCGCAGTGTTTGGCCGATGTCCGTCAGAATACCGGTCGGCGCAGTCTTGAGAAGTTGCAACTGCTGAACAGTCGGTTCCAACTCATGGACTCGGCGAATGGCGAGGAACTGGACGAACTCATCGACGAGGGACGTGCGATTGGCATGAGCGCCCAGGATTTGATGATCGGGTTGATTCAACCGG
>JBGTEU010000554.1:0-9671 GCA_041747595.1 Bythopirellula sp. | reverse complement strand
GCGGGATAAATGAAATCATTAAGCTGCCATTCATTGGCGGGGAGCGGCTGAATGCCCACGCCGACGCCATAGCCTCCACTGCCGGCAAGTTGCACCCAGGTCCCTTCGCGGCTCGACCAGCCGTAGTTGCCGCCGTTCTGCAGGACGTTCACCTCTTCGATGTTGTCGCGTCCGGGCTCGGCCACGATGACGTGGGTATCGCCATTGGCATCCTTGGCAAACGACAAGTGGTGAGGATTGCGATGGCCGAGAGTGTAGATCTCGGGGAGAAAACCAGGTTGCCCCGCCAGCACATTGCCCGGAATCGTGTAACGATCCGGGCCGTTTTGCAGCGGGTTCACCCGCAGGATTTTTCCCAAGGCATTGTCCGGAGCCCCGCCGCCGACGGTTGTGGAAAATTGGCTGCCGTCGCCGTGCGCGATATAGAGCAGGCCATAATCCTCGTTGCCCGGATTGGCGAAGTTATTAAAACCCATCTGTTTCACGGGGTGGTCGAACACCGGCATCTGCACTCGGAAAAGTTCCCGATAGTCGGTGACCTGCTGGGTCTGCCGATCGTAGGTCCATTCGACCACGGCACTCTCAGCCGCGGGATTAGCGAGAGTCGTGCCAAGATAATTGAGCCCCGCAACGCCACTGGGTCTGTCTACCAAGGCTGAAGTATAAAACTTGCCGTTGAGAGCAAACTCCGGATGAAACGAAATATTGCGCAACCCGCCGTGCGTGGTATTGGTTGTGTCGAGCACAAAACCGTTGCTCGGATTGGTAACAAACGCACTCACGGCCGTGTTGTAATCAAAGAATAGCGAAGTCGCCACTCCGCCCATGCCGTTGTCCTGCAGTTGATGCACGTGGCCCGATTGCGTGGTGACGAACATGTTTTGATTGCCCGTGCTCAGCGGCTGGGTGGTGAGCGAAATAATGGGGCTGGTGGGGATGCTGGCATAGCGCTTCATGTGAAGCGTGGCCCCCGAGAAATTGGTAATCGGCCCCGTGGGGTGCGATTGGGCGTGAGACTTCGATGGGAGCGCGAAACCGCAAGCGATTAGCAATGCCAGCACGGTGATCATTTTCTTGCGACATCCACTAGCGAGAAAGAAGACGAGCGTGAATGTGAGCAGAAGGATTGCTGAGGGTTCGGGAACTTGGAGGTTGCTTGATTCGGCGGGATCAAAACCAACGATACGGTTGGGATTGTCTTTGAACAGACGATAATCGCCAAAATCAACGATGCCGTCGCCGTTCAGGTCCCCGTCGGCGAACTCGCCGGCTTTGAACATGTTGTCGCTGATGATCTGCATGTCGCTCGAATTACAAACGCCGTTGCCGTTGATATCACACGAGAGAAAACCATCGGACAACACATCGCCAAGGGTCGTTCCGATTCGCAATTCATCGAGGCTGAAATCCATCGTCGAATTCCCGCCAAACCGGCCGACTCCGAGCCGGTCGGCAACAAAGTTGAATCCCGAAGCGGTGACGCCGCCGGTGGGATCGGACAACAAAGAGGTGACAGTCGGATTTTGCCACACGGTCACCGAGTCGCCGTTGTTGCTCGTCGATAAATCAAACTTCACGAGAAACAAGTTGACGTTGGTATTACGCGGAGCCAACGCTCGCGAGACCGAATTATTCACCCGATAGCCGAACGAGGTTCCCACGGGAAAATCAGTTCCCGGACTGACGCCGATCTGAAAAGTTCGCGAGCCGTCCGAGTTTCCGCCGCTGTGCATTTCGAAAGCGGTGTACAACGAACCGGTAGATTCTTGCTGGAATAAATACGAAAGGTAAATGGTCCCGGAACTGCCTGCCTGAAAGGGATTGAGCGTGGCGTCGAACATACGATGGACGCGATTGCTAGTTTCATTGCTAAACAGCCGCCCCCCCGTCGACGCAGGATACCCGCCACTGGTGTACGAGAGTGATGCGGCATTGACGTTCATCGAACTCCCATTGCTGGAGAACCAGGCTCCCGAGAAACCGGGTATCGTGGGATTCTGGCCCGCCAGGCCGCTCGCTGTGTTGTATTGGCCGCTAGCCGGACTTGCCCCCGTGAGGAAGGGCTCATGGGCGATCAAATTGGCCGACGCCGAGCTCGAATGATTTATCAGCACGCACACGATCAGGAGCGGAATCCCCAGGGCCCCTGTATCGTGCCAGGCCACTGCGGATCGATTTGCAAACGTCATACGGGGCATTCCTTGAAGGTGAACTCGAGCGTTGGGTGTCGTGCCTCAGCGAGCCCAGACAAGACACAAGCCCAGACAAGCCAGAAAAGATTCAACGAAGCCTGTATTCTAAACCGTAATGGCGTGAATTTGAACAAATGCGGGGTTCATCGCCGGCATTTTTTGCGCGAAAAGAAGCTTTTCTCACCGTAAGACTGCGGATAAGTGCAAGAACTGCTCACTGAATCCCACAGCAGTTCGGCAAGTCGTTCCCAGCTAATGAACTGATACGGCGGCGGGTCGGTAGGGCAGGTCCAGCAGGAACGTAGCACCCTGTAGGTAGCCCGGGCTGCTGGCGGTGAGTTTGCCTTCCATTTCCGTGGCGGCATTGGCGCAGCTATGCAAGCCAAAACCGTGTCCCTTTGCCTTGGTGGTGTAACCGTGGGAGAAAATCTTTGTGAGCTGATCGGGTTTGATGCCGACGCCCGTGTCACTGACTTCAATAACTAGGCGGTCATGCTCGTTGCGGGTGCGGACGATCAATTTGCGATCACGTTCCTGCTGTTCGCGCAGTGCTTCCTTGGCGTTCTTCACCAAGTTAATCACGATCTGCATCAGCCGCTGCTTGTCGATCAGCAACATTGGCAAGTCGGCATACTCGCGAATCAGTTCGATGCGATGCTTGCCAAACGAGGCGGCATGCAATTTGACCGCGTCGTCGAGTAGCGTGTTAACTTCCACCGGTTCGACCATGCCTCCCGAGGTGGCATAGGACTGCTGCGTGGAAATAATCGTCTTGATGTGATCGACGTTGGCGATCAAGGCCTCGGCCTCTTCAAGCAGCATTTTCTCGTCCTCGGCAAGATGGTCGGACAAGACTTTCAAGAACCGGGGGACCTGCTTGCCTTTTTCGTTCGCCATGATGAAGTTCCCCAGGTCGGCACTGTTTTCCTCCATGAGAGAAACAACTTGGCCCAACTGGGCAACCTTCGATAACTTAAGTTGATTGGTGAGCATCGTCGCGGAAACGTTCACGCTGTTGAGCACGTTGCCGACGTTATGCAACACGCCGGTGGCGATTTCGGCCATGCCCGCGCGGCGGGCGGCGTCGACGAATTCGCGGTGGACGTTTTCGAGTTTTTCTTCCGCGCTCAAACGGTCGGCAATTTCCTTGTTGAGTTCGGAGTTGGTTTCTGAAAGCTGCCGCGTGCGTTCGTCGACGCGTCGTTCCAAGTCGTTGTGAGCCTGCTCGAGCGCGGCCTTGCTCGCCTCGACTTGATCGAGCATGTGGTTGAACTTGTCGCAGAGCGTTCCTAGCTCGTCGGTACCCATTTTCGTCGCACGGATCGAATAATCGTTCTTACGGGTGATTTGCTGCGCGGTGCTCGTGAGGTCCAGAATTGGCCCGGAGATCAAAATCTGTAGACGCGAAGCCACCAAGTATGCGGCGCCGCATGAAATCGCCATCACCACCAGCACCACAACCCCGTAAGGGAACAGCTGCTCCTTGATAACGTCCAAATTTCCTACGAGTTGAATGCTACCGATTTGCTCGCCGTTTTCGATCACGGGTTGCACGACGTACAAATTCTGTTTGCGAAATTCGTAGCCAACAAACTTGGGTAACTGAGTCTCCTCTTCGGTCAGTGGCACGGCTGAATACCTGGCAAATAGCTCACCCTGGGCGTCGTACAGCAAGGCACTAGAAACCACGTGCTGTATCTTCAACGAACCGAGCAATTGTTCGGCGGTTTTGCTGTCGTCGAAGGTCAACGCGGCGGTGGTGTTGGCACCCAGTACCTCGGCCAAAGCCGTCAGTTGCCGGGTCATTTCCGCCCGCATCAGGCGAATGTCGTTAGCCACAAATCCCGCGCAGGCCAAGGTCATCGCCGTCATGACGGCTAGCATGGTAAGCACCATCAGCTTGGTCTTGATCGAGGTGTCTTTGAGCGATTGCATGACGGCGGCTTATGCGGGAGGAAAGTTCAGCGCGTGGTGACGATTTTGGCGAGCGACAACAATTTTGAACTGACTTTCAGATTGCTGCGATCCACTGCGGTCGTATTGAACGCGAACCGCACTTTATTGCCTTCCACAAAGAACTGGGCGGCACCCCCCTGCTCGACAAAGTCCTCGATTTCGCCCACGCACAACACATGGGAGTCGGCAAGCTGCGCAAGAACTTTTTTCTGGGTCGCAGGATTGACCTTACCCGAAATGAACAAGAGGTGGCACGAAGTTAACGCTTCGGAATAGTCAAGCCGACGAATCTCAATCGGCCGCCCACCAACGTTCTTGGTGGCAGCGATCTTGTCGAGTACGGAACCGAACGGATCGGTCTCGAACACGCCAATCACGAAGGGTTGCTGGTCATCGGTGAACGTGCCTTCCGGCCAATCAATATAGGACAGAAAATGATAGAGAAACGCGGCCTTGATCGTGTATTCGCGATCGATGGTCGTAATCTGTTGGGCTTGGACGGCCTGGTAAGGCTTCAAACAGAAAACGCCAATCATCGCCGTCAATAAGACAAGCTTGAAAAGCTTTATCGGAGGGTTAGCGCGGAGAAGAGATTTCGTGGCACATGAGCTGGCGTGCTCGAGAACCCGCAAAGCCCACGGTCCAATTTCTTGACAGCTTTGCATGTTTGGAGGGGGATTTGGAACAGTGGGGGAGCGTCAGTTTCCAACAATGGTTTCACCAATTGTTCGGAAGCGCTTGCCACGACGAATGCCACGCGCGACGTTCCCTATTGAGACAACAAGGATTCGTCCCGCGGTATTGCCCCACACGCACCGCCACTGTCAATTGGTCCGTGCGCAGGAAGATTTGGCCGTTGGTATTCTTGAGTCCCAACCAAACATCCGAACGGTCGTTTTCCCCGCGCCAAGCCGGCGAATCCATCACTGCCGACTCTGCTGTTAATCAGCTTATCGGCCTGGCGAACTCGCTGGGACGGACTCCAAACCCAGATTTTTGCCGTAGATAGACCGTCGGTTAACAGTTTGATCGGAATAAGGTGACTTTGCTGAGTTGTATTCCCCCACAGACAATTCACCTTTTGCGGAGTGGTCCCCCAAATTCTTGATATCGCGAAAAGTGTACTGCGGCACTGGAGTTTGAAACCGGGGTATAAACCCTGACCAGAGCGGGGGCGCATGGATTTAACGATATCTCGTACCTGCCGACTCTCGTCGCTGAACCCTTAGATCGCGCTCGGAAATTCCTCAAGAGTTTTGGTTAGCTTTCAACTCTTCAGCAAGATGCTTTATGGCGGCGATGCCGCTTCGATTAACATTCCTACCATCCGAGGATTCGGCTAACTCTTCGACCTGGTCCACCAATTCCCGGAGCGACTTCAAACACTCTTCCAAGGACACATTGTTGTCGGCCAAAGATTCGAGTGGGGTATTTATTTTGTGAGCTACGCCGGTTGCCAATTGACCGACGGCCTCCAATTTATTCGCCTGGAAAAGTTCGTTCTGCAAATGCTTGAAATTGGTGAGATCCTGCAAAAGGGCCGCGTACATCCGCTGGGAGCAAGAGATAAAGCAACTCACCTTCACGCCGACGGAAACTTGAACGTTCCCTGGACTCAGTGCCAGGCATTCAGCATGGGTGCCCGCCAAATCGGCAAGTGTTGCGCCATAGGAAAGCTTGTCGTTGCCGCCAAGCGATTGGCCCTCGGGTCCCGCGATCAGATCGACAATATTATTCTGTGAGATGTCGTCTTCCGAAATCCCAAACAATTGACACGCGGCTCGGTTGGCACATTCCAACTTGCCGCTTTCGTCGAAGATCACGATGCCGTTTTGGGTGGTGTCGAAAACCGCGCGAATCCGCGCATCGTTTTCTCTCAAGGCCCCCTGAGCTGCGAGCCGTTCTTGCATCTCTTGTCGCAACTCTTGAGTGCGTACGGCGACCACGCGCTCAAGGTCTTTCACGCGCTCGCGGGACTCCCGTTCCAACTCCCACTTTTTGGTGAGCGCCAAAGCCAATTGCGAGACTTCCGCGCTGTCGAACGGCTTTCGCAAAAGCAACCATTGGCCCACCGAGGGCAAGGCATCGACCAATTCCGACCAGCTGTGATCGGAATAGGCCGAACAAATCACAATCTGCATGTGAGGATCGATTTCCCAGATGCGCTTGATCGTTTCAAGGCCGTCCCAGCCCGGCGGCATGCGCATGTCCACAAAGCCCATGGCGAAAGGCCGATTCTCGCCCAACGCTTGGGCCACTAACGACAACCCATCTTGCCCTTGATAGGCCGAGGAAATCTCAAAATTGAGACGCGTATCTTCCGCGGCCGTCGACTCGAACAGCGCGGCGCCCAATTCATCAAGCTCGGAATTGCCGGCGCGGCCGACAAGTATCTTGCGGTAGTCTTCATGGATCGCGACGTTGTCATCGATTAAGAGAATCCGGCGATTCTCACTCATGAAGGGCGAGCCAATTTCGGATTGGTGGGTTTTCACGGGTTCAGTCCTGAAAGCGGTGAATTCGATATTCAGAAATCTCTGATATAGCGTAGGACAGAATGTCTCGCAAAGGCTTTGATCGCAGCGACGCCCTACAATCGCTACGATGTGCGTTGCGAGTTCAAAAGACCCCACATTTCTTCATAAGCCGGCAAGAGCGATCTGCAATCGCTGCAGTTGTTACTGGAATTCTGGCTGGAATTATCGTACCTCGCCTATGGCAAACGGGCGGAGCACGCGAGTTTTCTCGTACTCAGCGTCTTAATCATGTGTTCTCCATCATGCTTCCATACGATTAGGGGTGAATTCCTACGCTTAGCGCGACCTATATTTTGTGGTGAGCAGCGCTAACAAAGCAACACCTCATCGCGCTCATCGTCACAAGGGCAGTTGTTACGTACAGATCTCCAGGCGGGGCAGAAATCTCGCGGAACGTCAAGTTTCGTGATTCGCTCCTAAACCAACACGCAGCGTCATGAACAATCAGGTCAAGAATCGCCGCATCCTAATCGTTGACGACAACGAGGCCATACATGCGGACATTCACTCCATCCTGGAACCCCCCAAGGAAAACGCCGAACTCAATTCCCTCACGGCGGCGTTATTCGATGGCGTTGCACCCACAAGTACCGACGCGATCAAGTACGAAATCGATTCCGCTTTTCAAGGCCAAGAAGGTTTCGAGATGCTGCGCAAGTCCTACGCGGAAGGCAGCCCTTATGCATTGGCGATTGTCGACGTGCGGATGCCTCCCGGTTGGGACGGCATTCAAACCATTCAAGAAATGAAGAAAATCGATCCCTATCTGCAGGTCGCCATTTGCACGGCCTATTCCGACTACTCGTGGCAATCCATGCTCGACAAGTTCGGCATCAACGATTGGCTGCTTATTCTGAAAAAACCCTTCGACGTGGTCGAAGTCAAACAACTCGCCTGTTCGCTCACCGAGAAGTGGAATCTCTCGAAGCGAGTTTCGATGCGAACGGTCGAACTCGAGCAAAGCGTGGAAGACCACGCTCTGCAATTGGAAATCGCCAATGCCAAGCTGCAAGAGCAGGTGCAATCGTTGGCGGACACCAACTCGCACCTCTCCCGCGAGATGGAGGCCCGACGCGAGGCCGACGAACAGCTTCGCCATATCGCCTTCCACGACGCCCTGACCGGCCTTCCCAACCGCGTGATGCTCTCCGAGCGAATTGGCGAGTGCATCGACCGCAGCAAGCGGCAGCAGTCGTACCATTTTTCGGTACTCTATTGCGACTTGGACAACTTCAAGATCGTGAATGATAGCCTGGGCCATCGCGTGGGTGATCAACTGCTCGTGCATATTGGCGAGCGCCTGCGCAATGCCCTGCGGACGACGTTGGAATCCATTCGTGCCGGTTACGACATGGTTTCGCGTCTGAGCGGAGACGAATTTGTCGTATTGCTCGACGACGTTGAAGGTGCCGAGCATGCCCTGCTCATTGCCGAGCGGGTCCGCGAGGTGGTTTGCCAAACCGTCAAGATCGACCAAAACGAACTCGTGCCGAGCATCAGCATTGGCGTCGCGATGAGCAGCGGTGAGTACGACGACGCCACCGAAATGCTCCGCGACGCCGACACGGCGCTCTACCATGCCAAAGACAACGGCAAATGCTGCGTATCGATGTTTGACTCGAACATGCGGACCCAAGTCACGAATCGCATGAATTTGGAAAGCGATCTCCGTCGCGCGATTGAAGAGGAGCAGTTCGTCGTTTATTACCAGCCGATCGTCTCGCTGCTCACCGGCGAGATTGTCAGTCTCGAGGCCCTGGTCCGCTGGCAGCACCCGGTACAGGGCATGCTCTCCCCCGATGCATTCATTTCCGTTGCCGAGGAAACCGGCATGATCGACGCCATCGGGGAATTTGTGTTCCGCGAAGCCGTCGATCAAGTAGGCCATTGGAAGAGCAGCCTCCCCGAAGCGGAGCAGCTCAGCGTGAGCATCAATCTTTCACCCCGCCAACTGCGGAATCGCCGCATCATCGGAGTCATTAGCGAATCTTTGAAGAACAGCGGATTCGACCCCTCGGCCCTCAAGATTGAAGTCACCGAGTCCGCGATGATGACTGACCTGGCGATGGTGCGGAGCATTATCGAAGACATCTCGGCCATGGGCGTGGAATTCTATCTCGACGACTTCGGCACCGGCTATTCGTCGCTCAGCATTTTGCACACGCTGCCATTCTCGACGATCAAACTCGACCGCAGCTTTGTGAGCAACTTGGACAAAGAACTCGAAAGCCCCACCACGATTCAAGCCATCGTGATGCTCGCCCGCAACGGCGGCGTGAAGCTCGTCGCCGAGGGAATCGAGACGTACGCCCAGCTTTGCTACTTGCGCGAGCTCGATTGCGAATACGGCCAGGGCTACTACTTCTCGAAGCCAAAACCAAAGCGCGAGATCGAAGAACTTCTCCGCAAGGGGGCCAAGCACCTGGTGCAACCGGAAGGGGCCGCAGCGAAATCCCTCCCCGCGCTCGCCAATTAATTAGCCGCGACCCGAGCTGTCTGCCGCGACTCGAGCTGTTAACCGCGACTCGTAGCGCAGCGCAGAGTAGCGATCCGCCCCCTCACCCCGCCCCCGCTACTTCTTCTCAAGCAACTGCCGGCTTGTTTCCTTCAACTTGCCGGAAATCCGTTCGGCGAGGGCGGAAAGAATCTCCGGCAAGTCGATTTCGATCCCGAGCGAATCCTCGGTCACGCTGAGCCGGCCGGACATTTTCTGGCCCAACGCGCTCGCTTCAAAATGAAGCCGATCCCCCTCCCACCGCTGCTGACAGCTGACCACACCCATGCCGCCGGTTATCTGCTGCTGAAGCTGACCAAACCCCTCGGCAATCCGCCGGCGGGCTTCGTCGCGACCGAGTTTATGGGGAACATTGACAGTGATCGGCTTCGACACGATTTTCTTTCCCAAATGTGAACGTAACGATGCGAACGGTGGGTTGGCGATGTTTTGAATGAAACCAACATCGTACGCAGTTACTGGTCCTGAGAC
>JBGTEU010000553.1:0-5928 GCA_041747595.1 Bythopirellula sp. | reverse complement strand
GATCCGCTCCACGGTTGCCGGTTGCTCGAGCATTCTCATAAACCACAGCACGAGGCATGCCAACGCAAACAGCATCCCCATCCGCCAACGCTCGCGCGTGGCTGTACGATGTCGGCGATTCGTGGTTGGAGACCCAAAGCGTAACAAGTGTTTTTCCTCAAAGACAAAAGCGGGGCGTCACCATTAAGTGTAGTGGGCGCGACACAGGCGGAACAACCAACCCGTCATAGCCCGCAGATTCGAGCTATTTACCACAGTTTGCCACGCCAAGCCGTGCGACGACCTGCTGTTCTCCCGCAAATCATTGTGTAGAATGGAGCATTCTGCCGGAACAGAAGAAATCCCCGCTCACGCCCGCCATGCCGCATCTACTGGCAGAGCAGGTTCGATGAAAGGCCACGCCGTGTCCCACAGACCGTCCTTGCTTTACGCTTGCTGCACGGTCTGGCGGAAACGTTCTTGTTGCGCCCTCTTGTTTGCAGCCCCTTATCTTTGGGGAACTCAACCACTCACCGCACAAGAAAAAGTCGAGGCGGATTACCCCACGCAATTTCTGGAAAAACTTCGCCAGCGCGGTTGGCACGACGTGGCCCTGGAGTATTTGGAACGGGCTGACGAAGACCCCCTCGCCACGCGCGAATTCCTCGCCGACCGCGACTACCATCTGGCGGTCACGCGCTCGGCATTGGCTCGCCAAGCCCTCGGCGAAAAAGAGCGACAATCGCTTTTGCAGCAGGCCACGAAAAGTTTTCAGAAATTTAGCCGTGAGCATCCCGACTCGCCGCACTACTTCGCCGCGTTGAGCCAGGTCGGCAACATGCTCGCCGAACAAGCCCTCGCCACCCTGAATCAGGCGGATCGACTTCCGGCCGATGCCGTGAGCGAACAAGAATCGCTGCGGACGCGGGCGCGCGACATCATCGACGAGGCCGCCGCCGCGGTGGGACAACTGCTCGCGAGCATTGACGGCACGCTCGCCGATCTGCCGCGTGGTGCGGCTTTGCAAGCCAATAAACGGGCGAGCGCCCTCAAGCACGATTTGCTCGGCAAGCAAGCCGAAGGCCGTTTTCTGTCGGCCAATTTGAATTTCGAGAAATCGCGGACCTATCGCAAGGATTCCAGCGAGTATAAAGAAGCCTTGCAGACCGCGGCGGCCAGTTTCGCTCAACTACGCAAAAACTACGAAAACAAGCTGGTCGGCTTCTACGCGGTGTTGTACGAAGGCCGCTGCTATCAGAATGCCGGGGATTTTGAAAAAGCCCTCGACACCTACGGCGAGCTTGTAAGCCAGCCGATTGGCCAACTCGATTTTCGCAAACTCATTGCCCGCGCCTTCCGTTATCGGGCGGAGTGTTTTCTGGCCGATGACCAAGTCGACAAGGCCATCGAGGAATGCAGCGAATGGCTCGATCAATCAAGTCGGGAAGAACTTGAGCAACCGGAATGGCTGGCCGTCGCGTTTCGCCTGGCAACCGCATACAGCACCAAGGCCGGCAGCAACGAGGCCAGCGGCGACGCGAGTCGTCTCCGCACCGAAGCCCGCAAGTTGTATCGAGAGGTTTCCCGCAAGCCGGGGGAATTTCAAGACGACGCCCGCGCGGCGTTGGCACTTTCGGGAAACGAAGATGCCAAACCCTTGGAGGTGAAAGGGTTCGCCGAAGCACTTGCTGCGGGCAAATCGGCCCTCGAGCAGATGAACTCCGCCCAATTGGCGGTGAGACTCGCCGCCAACAACAATCCCGAGGGGGTGGAAGACCTCCAACATCAGGTCGATTCGCAGCGCGCGGCGGCCCTCAATTATTTTCAGCAAGCGATTCAACTGAGCGACGACAAGACCCCCGCCGAGGACGCCGTCGCGGCCCGATATTATCTCTGTTGGCTCTACTGGGAAGACGGTCGCACCGAGGAAGCGGCCGAGCTTGGCGAACAGATTGCCGAAAAGCATCCCGACAGTCAGTACGCACCAACCGCTGCCAAGGTGACACTCGCCGCCTATGAGCGATTGTATTTGCAGGCCAAGAATTCCGGGGCGCCCGCCGCGGACGGTTGGGCAGAGAAACTTCGCAATATCGCCGAGTTAATCGTCGATCGTTGGAATGATTCCGACGCGGCGACGACGGCTACCAATTTGTTGATCTCCCTTGCGCTCCGCGACGGCCAATTCGATGAAGCAGATCGTTTGCTGGCCAAGCTGCCGGAGAAGTCTCGCGGGGCCGCGGGATTGAGTTTGGGGGGCTCGCTCTGGAGTCAGTATTTGCAGCAGTCTGCCGACAACAATATCCCGCCTGGCGACGAAGTCCTGGAACTCAAATCGCGTGCTGCGAAATTGCTCGCCGCGGGGTACGAATCGCTCGCCGACGCGCGAGACGTCACCCCCGCCCAAGCCGCTGGCGTGTTGTATTACGTGCAAGTTTTGCTCGCCGAGGGTCAAGCCGACAAAGCGGTCGAGGTGTTGGAAAACAAACGCATCGGGCCGCTTGCGGTGATGGACCGAGGGGGATCCCAGGAATCACAAAAGGCCTTTGCCCTCGAAACATGCAAAGCGGCGTTACGGGCCTTCGTGTCGGTTGATCCCCCCCGTAACGAAGATGCCATCGCAATGATGGAACGGTTGGAAGCGACGACCAGCAATTCCGGGGCATCGCAAGACCAGCTCACGGGAATCTATGTCAATTTGGGATTGCAGCTTCAAGAGCAAATCAAAGAACTCACCGCCCGAGGGGACAAGGCAAAAGCGCAAGCGGTGGCCACCGCGTTTGCGAGCTTGCTGGAACGAGTGGCCCAGCGTGGCGATTCGCAAAGCTGGGCGGTACGCAATTGGCTTGCTCAAACGAGTCTGCAATTGGGAACCGGCCTGAGCGGCACGGAAGCGGATCGTTATCTCGAACAAGCCGAGAACGCCTACCGCGATATTTTGGCAACCGTGGAGAAAGATCCCAAGTTTGCCCCGAGTGAGCTCGCCCTGTTGGCGGTTCGCAAGAAGTTGGGCGAGGTGCTCCAAGCCCGGGGCAATTTTGAGGGGGCAGTCGACCAGTTTGTCGCTATTCTCACCGAGAAGCCCAACATGCTCGAATTGCAACAAGCCACCGCAGCCGCGCTGCAGGCATGGGGCATCGCCAAGCAGGATGTGAAAACCATCGAACAAGCGATCCGCGGCACGAAACCGCAAGCCGACTTGAAAAATCTCGTCTGGGGCTGGCTGCAACTCGCCACCGTGGCCGACTACGCCAAGCGCAAAGCACAATCAGCCGATGGCTCGCCGCAGAACGCGGAAACGGTCGCCAAATATGAGGAAATATATTTCGAGGCCCGCTATCAGGCCGCTCGGGCCCGGCTCGAGGCCGCGAAACTCGCAACCGGCGACAGCCAAGCCAAGCAATTCGGCACCGTTCGGCAAAGCATCGCGACGCTCAAGCAACTTTATCCCAACCTCGACGCCCGCTGGCAAGCGCGGTTCGACGCTCTCGCGAAGGAGGCCGGGCAATGAACAGAATTAGTCAGCTTTCGGCCACCGTGATGCTCGTCCTACTGACGGCGACAACGTCACGCGCCCAGTCGGGAACCGATCGCGTGCAGCGTCGCAACGGCATCGACACGGGCTCGGTCATCGAAACGACGCCGCTGGGGGTCACGATTTCCAAAGGGGGCGTCACCAGAAAAATCCCCGCTGAGGAAATTCGCAGCATTCAATTCGCGGGAGAACCCCCCGAGTTGAATTCGGCCCGCACACAATTTGGGCGGGGCCGGTTTGACACGGCCGCCGAGACTCTCAAGAAAATCGCCCCCGACAAAATCACTCGCCCCGAAGCGACCCAGGAACTCAATTTTCTCACCGCTGCCTGCTTGGGAAATTTGGCGCTCGCTGGCAAAGGAGATGTAAAAAAGGCAATCGCCGAGGTCGGCAAATTTCTCGCCACGCATCGCACGAGCTTTCATGTCCCTGAGGCGATTGAATTGCATGGCGATCTTTACCGTGCCGCTGGCGATTTGGAACTAGCCCGCAAGAAATATGAAACGCTCGCCAAGGCTCCTGCCGACTACTTCAAAGCCCGCTCGGCGTTTTTGGTCGGCAAACTCTTGCACGACCAAGGCAAACACGCCGAAGCACTCTCCCAGTTCGAAGCGTCGATCACGGCAGCCGGTACGAACACGACCGCCGACGAGGTGAAGCGCGCCGCCACGTTGGCTCGAGCGGTAAGCTTGTCGGCAACGGGTAAACTTGTCGAAGGAACCAACGTCGTGAAGCAGGTGATTCAGCGAACTTCGCCGGACGATACCACGAGTCTCGCGCAGGGTTACAATGCCTTGGGGGACTGTTATTTGGCCGGGGGTGACTCTCACGCCGCGCGGGATGCGTTTTTGCACGTCGATCTGCTGTTTAATACCGCAACAACCGAACATGCCGAGGCGCTGTTTCGGCTGACGAATTTGTGGAAGGAGCTGCGCCAACCGACGCGTGCCCAGGATGCCCAACAGCGACTTGGCGATGACTATCCCTTGAGCCGCTGGGCGGGGCGTTAAGATAAACCGATTACGCAACTTGTCCCCCAGTTTTGCGAGCCACCAACCCTTCAATCAAAACATTTCTCACGACGACTCGAATTGGCCCCCGCTGGCCGACACGGTAGATTAGACCTTTACCGCACCCGGCGGATCCTTCAACGCACTGTCTATCCATTACCCCACTTGGGAGCACGCTTAACAATGCAACTGGCACACACCCCTCCGGTCTCTTTTTCTGCTGCCCTGCGAGTTGCATTACTGGCCGTGGCCACGAGCGTGGTGCTCGCCGGGGGATTCTCAACGTCCCGGGCATACGCCCAGGACGAAGCAGCAGTCGTTGCCGAGCAAGATGCCCCGAGCGTCGGCACGGCCGAGGTGGAACAGATCAGCTACCTCCAGTGGGCTGCCCAATCGCTCGGTTGGTTGTACGGCATTGTGTTCTTGGGGATGTCGTTTTTATTGGTGGCTCTCGTCATTATGAACATCCTTTCGTCCCGCCACGCGAACATGATACCGAGTTCGCTGGTGGAAGGATTCGAGAAATTGCTGGAAGCCAAGCAATACCAGCAAGCCTACGATCTCGCCAAAAGCGATGAGTCGTTCCTGGGGCGTGTGCTCGCCGCGGGGATGGCCAAAGTCTCCGCCGGCTACGACCAGGCCGTCGCCTCGATGCAAGACATCGGCGAGGAAGAGAACATGCGCGTCGAGCATCGCCTCAGTTATCTTGCGCTGATCGGCTCGATTGCCCCCATGGTGGGACTTCTGGGAACGGTTGACGGCATGATCCAATCCTTCAAGGTCATCGCCAATACGACGACGGGTGCGCCCGATCCGCAATCACTCGCCGAGGGGGTGGCCACCGCGTTATTCACCACACTGGTCGGTTTGCTTTTGGCCATCCCCGCAATCGCGGCTTACAACATCCTCCGCAACAAGGTCGCCCGCAATGTCTTTGAAATTGGCGTAGTTAGCGACGAGATGATGAGCCGCTTCAAGAAACAACCCGCTTAAACCGCAGTAGTTTGGGGAACAGCATGCGAATCCGCCGCAAAGGCCCTCAAGGAATCGTCGGAGGGGACATGACCCCGATGATCGACTGCGCCTTTCTCTTGATCTCGTTCTTCATGTTCGTGATTAATTTTAACGATGCCGAGCAAGATCAGCGCGTCACGCTTCCGGCGAGCGAATTGGCAAAACCCCCTGTCGCTCCCTACGACTACCCGCTCACGATCCACCTCACCAAGAACGACCATTTTGTTTACGGCGGCCAGCAGCTCACGACGTTCGAGGCGCTTCGATCTGAGCTCTTGAAAGAAACGCAGATCATCCAGCGGCTGACTTCAAAAAAAGTGGCCGACGTGACCGTCATTATCCGCGCCGACGAGGATGCCAAGACCGGCATGGTCCAGCGCGTGATCCAAGCAT
>JBGTEU010000552.1:0-2644 GCA_041747595.1 Bythopirellula sp. | reverse complement strand
GCCCACGCCTTTTTGTCGGACACGCTGAATTCTCTCGGTATCGCGGAGTCGCCGTGAGCAAAATCACCGGGGGAGATGCCAACCGATTTGATTGGCTGGCTTGGTGGCAACTGCTGCGAGCTGCCAACGTGTTCACCGCGGCCTCGAACGTGATCGCAGGATATCTCCTCGTGCAGGGCGATTGGCAACCGCTGGTGCCATTGCTGCTTCTGGTTCTCACATCGGTACTGCTCTACGAAGCCGGCATGGTCCTCAACGACGTCTGCGACGCGGAACTCGATGCCGTCGAGCGACCCGAACGGCCGATTCCGTCGGGCAGAATTCCCCGGCAAGCTGCGCTGCGTATGGGGGTCGCATTGCTCGTGGGCGGCGTCTGCAGCGGAGCTTTTGTCGGTTGGATCACAGGGCAAATAGGGACGAGCCTGATTACTTGTGCGCTCGCTGTGGCTATCGTGCTTTACAACACTTGGGCCAAGTCCACAACTTTCGGCCCCTTGGTGATGGGTCTCTGTCGATCTCTTAATGTCTGTTTGGGGGCCAGTGGTTCACTTGCCCTAATGGGGAACACAACGTCCCTCTGGTTGTTGGCTTGGGGAGTATTCTTTCACACCTACGGACTCACCCGGATCGCGCGCCATGAAGCAAATTCCATTGACAACGTTGAGCTGTGGATAGGGTCGATTTCTGTACTGCTTGGGCCACTCTGGATAGCAGGACTGCCGTTTGCCATTGAAGACGCGGCAATCTCGCTGATGGCCTGGGTTTCCCTTTGTCTGCTCTTGCTTGGCTGGGAGATAAACTTGGCCCACCAACTCATTTCCGATCCGAGCCAGGCGGTAGTCCGACAAACTGTCGGCCGCCTCATCATGCTTTTTCTATTTATCGATACAGCAGTCTGTGCCCTGGCGGCGGGTTGGACGGCAGGCGTGGCGGTATTGTTTCTGATCATCCCTACAAGGCTGCTCGCACGCTTTACGCCGATGACTTGAGTTACCAACACCTTGGGCGGACAATGGCCCCATGCGGCTCGGCTACAACACTAACGGACTCGCCCATCACAGCCTTCCCGCGGCAATCGAATTGCTCGCGGGCATCGGCTACCGGAGCGTTGCGATCACGATCGACCACGCCGCGCTCAATCCCTACGGCAAGCACTTCGAAGCGGAACTCCGCGAGGCGCGTTCCTTGCTTGCCGAACATGGGATGACTTCGGTGATCGAAACGGGCGCCCGCTATCTGCTCGACTCACGGCACAAGCACGAGCCGACGTTGCTGGCCGCAAACCCCGTCGACCGTCAGCGCCGCATTGATTTCCTGCGTCACGCAATCGAAATCGCCGCCGCGCTCCAGAGCGATTGCGTGTCGCTCTGGTCAGGGCGATTGCCCGACGGCATTGAACCGCACGAAGCGATGGAACGACTCGCCGAGGGCTTGCGAATTGTGTTGGATTACGCCGCTGAAAAGAAGGTGGCAATCGGCTTCGAGCCAGAGCCGGGAATGCTCGTCGACACGATGGCCCGCTTCGCGGAATTATTGTCACTCGTTGATTCACCCTTCATGAAACTCACGCTCGACGTTGGACATTTGCACTGCCTAGGCGAAACGCCAATTGCGGATGTGATTCATCAATGGCACAAACGTTTGGTGAACGTGCATATCGAAGACATGCGCGCCGGCGTGCACGAGCATCTCATGTTTGGCGAGGGAGAGATTGATTTTCCACCCGTGATCGCGGCGCTTACCGAAGTCGGTTATGATGGACCGCTTAATGTGGAATTGAGCCGCCACAGCCACATGGGGCCCACGGCGGCAAGGCAGGCGTTTGAGTTTTTGAACAATCCGCTTTGAGCCTTTTTCTTTGACCCGTCACCTGAAATCATGATAAACTTGAAGAAGGGAGCACCCGCTATGCAGATCAAACTTGAGCCTCAGACCGTCGAACTTCTACAACGTGCTTCGGCGATGCTTAACGCCAGCAGCTACGACGAAGTAATCATGAAGGCCGTTTCGGAGACTTTGGAGCATGCGGCTCAGGAAACTCCCCGTAATGGGTTAAAAACGGGTCAAGAGCTTATTGATCGCTTCCGTCGCTTTCGTGGTACTTTGCAGGGAGTCACCGTGGACGAAATCGTTGCCATGCGACACGAAGGGCTGCGCTAATGCCACTTGTGCTTGATGCGTCGGCCATCATTCCCCTGGCCATGGACGATGAGGACGCTGATTTTTCCTGGGGGGTATTGGCCGCTTTAGCGAGCGATCAGGGAATCGCTCCTACGCTGTTCTGGTATGAGGTGCTCAACGTCCTTGCCATCAGCGAGCGGCGGCAACGCATCACACCAGCAATTGCCTGCGACTTCATTGGTGAATTGGAAAAGCTCCCCATCCACCTTTCACCACCAGAGGCTACTCAAGATGTTATGCAAACTGCGCGGCAATATAAGCTGACGTTTTATGATGCAGCCTATCTCGAACTGGCCATTCGCAAGCAGGCAATGATGGCCACGCTGGACGGTCAGTTGTCCCAAGCCGCTCGAGCGGCGGGGGTGAAGCTGTTTTCATTATCTTCGGCCCCGGAAGCCTAATAAAGTCCTACATCATAGAACCTCATTGCTACTATGTCCGAACACGTCGTCCTCCTCTCCGT
>JBGTEU010000551.1:0-2707 GCA_041747595.1 Bythopirellula sp. | reverse complement strand
GGCTGGCCGATTGCCGCCATCGCGTGAATCAACTCTCGCTCGGAACCGCCGCCCTGGCGGGGACGACAATCGCCATCAACCGTCAACAGGTCGCCGATGAACTCGGCTTCGAGGGACTCGTCGCCAACAGCATCGACAGTTCGAGCGACCGCGATTTTGCCATCGAGTTCGCCTTCGTCCTCACGCTCATCGCCGAGCATTTGAGCACTTGGGCCGAGGAGTGGATTCTCTGGTCGACCTACGAATTCGGATTTCTACGGCTGCCCCAGGCGTATTGCACCGGTTCGTCGATCATGCCGCAGAAAATCAATCCCGACGTGTTGGAGCTCATCCGCGGCAAGACGGCCCGGGTCGTCGGCAATTTGCAAGCGCTGTTGGTACTCGTGAAAAGCTTACCCTTGGCCTACAACCGCGACCTGCAAGAAGACAAAGAGCGCGTGTTCGATTCCGCCGACACGGTGACCGCCTGCTTGGAACTCGCCGCGGCCGTGGTGGCTGGTGCGGAGCTCAACCGCGAGGGGATCGCCGCGCGGCTGGAGCATGGCTATCTCGATGCGACCACGCTCATGGAATACTTGATCGGCCAGGGGGTGCCGCAACGCTCCGCCCACGAAATCATCGGCAAGCTCGTGGCCAAGGCGATGAAACAGGACGTCTCGCTCGCCAACCTTCCCCTCGCCGATTTTCACGGGGCCCATGACGCGCTCGATGAAAAAGTGTTTGAAGTCCTCGGCGTCGAGAAAGCCATTGCCGCGTTCAAGAGCGTCGGCTCCACTGCGCCGGCGATGGTCGCCGAGCAAATCGCCGCATGGAAAAAACGCCTAAACATGTGAACCACACGAGCCGCGACTCGACGAGTCGCAGGTCTTACAAAGCACTCTCTGATTGACAACTTTGCAAATCTCACACTTATGAAACACGTCATTAAAACTCTTTGCTTGCTTTCTCTCGCACTCTGCCAGTCGGCATGGGCGCAGCAAGAAAATCCCCTCCTTGCCGATGCCGCTCTGCGGAGCCCCGCCGTGGCGGCTGTGCTTGATGCCCCGCACGAAGAGCCGGCTGATGCACTCGCCGCGATGTTCACGCTCCTGGATTTACGCGAGTACGCCGCTGCCGGCGAAGTCTTTAAACCGATTGCCGAAGCCAATCTTTCCGCCGCCGACAGGGCTGCCTTGGTTCGCCAATTTGGGACGGCGAAATTTCTGGTCCTCGCCCGCGAGGCGAGCGAGCACGGCATCGCCGGGGGCCGTGAATTCGCCCAAACCGTCCTTTCCGCGTCGGCCACCGAAGCCGCCAAGCCCGAGCGGCTTACCCAGTTGATCGCCGATCTGGCGAGCGACGAAGCCATCGTTCGCCAAGCGGCTCGCAACGATCTAGCCGCCACGGGCCTCCCCGCTGTTCAAGCATGCCTCGAAGCCCTCGCCGCGGCCAACGACAAAGACGAGCGCAGTCAACTCCTGGCGGCACTCGCCGAGATGAGTCCGATCGCCGACCCACTTGTGATCGCAGCCCTCTCCGAGGGCGAGGGGCAATTTCGCCGTGACGTGACCGAACTCGCGGGGCACTTGCACCTCTTGGAAACCGTCCCCTGGCTCGCCACAATGGCGGCCGGTGGCGAGACCGATGCCGAAGTTGTCGCCACCGCTCAAGCGGCCTTGATGAAAATGGGGCTCTCGCTCCCCGACCAAAACGACGCGCTGGCCGTGGTGAAACGGGCCCTTGAGAAAATCGACGCGGGGATCCCGACCGATTCGCTCCCCGACGAAGTCGGCTTGTGGTGGTCGTTCGCGCCAAACACCCAAAAATTCAACAGCCGTGAACTGATCTCCTGCGAACGGCGTTCACTCATCCACGCGCGGCTTGCTCAGAATCTGCTTGTTCTTCCGAATGCTTCGACCGCCGACCGGCAACTCGCCATCATCTCTGCCGTGGAGGCCGCACACGTTCTCGGCGAGCAACCTTCGCCGGAAATCTCCACGCTCGCCAATTCGCTCACCACCGCTGATCTGAACACCGCCTTAGCGGCCGCGCTTAAGACCGATCGCATCAACGCGGCCATTGCCTGTGCCGAATTGCTTGCCAGTCGTGCCGACGGGGCAGCCCTCAGGTCGCTTGACGGCACTTCCACGCCGTTGGCTCAAGCCGTCGCCCACCCCAACCGCGAACTGAAATTCGCCGCGCTCACGGCGATCATGAAAATTCATCCCGCGAAATCTTTCCCTGGTGCGAGTTATGTGCCGCAGGCATTGTGGCTGTTGGCCCAAGGTGCGGGCACGGAACAGGCCGTGGTCGGTGCCCCGTCGATGGCCCACGCCCATGATTGGGCGGGCAACTTGCGTGCCCTCGGTTACGATGCCACCCCGGCCGTCACCGGGATCGAACTTGTGCAGCAGGCACTCGCCTCACCGCGACTCGCCCTCGTATTGGTCGACAGCGACATCGGCAGGCCCTTGTTGCGGGAGGTGATTTATCAACTCCGTGCGCAGTCGCAACTCGCCCATACTCCCATTGCCGTGCTCACAAGCAACGAAGATTTGCTCCTCGGCGAGCACTTGTCCACCGTCGACGACCGTCTGCTTGCCGTTTCCCGGCCTCGCACGCCCAAGGCAATGCAATCAATCGTCGAGCGGCTTGGCGATTTAGCCGGCACGCAACTTTCCGCCGACGAGCGGACCGATTATGCCGTGCAAGCTATCGAGTGGCTCGG
>JBGTEU010000550.1:0-1605 GCA_041747595.1 Bythopirellula sp. | reverse complement strand
AGCAAAATTCGAGTCGGCTTTGGTCCGGTCCCATTCAAAATCCACCGATGTCTCCTTTTTTTGCAATATGCCTTGCTCATACAACATCCTACCAATCAGTTAGCCCGCCGCGACAATCGCGGCGAGTAACCCTGCCGTCGTGTACTCGCTGGCAATCGCTGCTGCCGGATACCCCAGTTCTGCGAGCACCTCGGCCGTGAGCGGGCTGATCGCCGCGAGTCGCGCGTTCTTGAGATCCTCGCTAAACAGCTGCACCAGCGAGCGGGCAATCGCCGAGCTGGTGACCGTGACCCAGTCGATCTTGCCTGACTGGAGTGCCGCCAGAACTTGTGGCGAAGGTTGCTGCACGTCGCGGCTTGTGTAAACGACCACTTGCGAAACATGGGCCCCGGCAGCGGTGAGCATCTCCGCCAGCACTTCACGCCCACGGCTGGCACGCAATAACAGCACGCGTTTTCCCTGAACTTGCGGAGCAAGCTCCCCGGCCAGCGCTTCCGCGCGATACTCGGCAGGTTGCAAATCGGCGTGCAAATGAAATTCCTGCAATGCCTCGGCGGTTGCCGGGCCAATCGCGGCGAATTGGCATCCGCCGAGTTGCCGCAAATCGTGTCCGCTTTCGAATATTCGATTGAGAAAATAATGGACTCCATTGGCGCTCGAAAACACGAGCCAATCGTATTTTGCCAACTCGGCGATTTCTCGATCGACTTCCTGCCAGTGTGCGGGGGGCGAAATTTCAATTGCGGGTTGGCTAAGCGTCGTCGCCCCCAACGAGTGGAGTTCTCTCAACATGTCGGCCGACTGATGTTCGGGCCGCGTTACTAACACCAACTTGCCCAAGAGCGGCTTGGCGGATTGACCTGCGCTTCCACCGAACCATGGTTGCTGTGTGGCGGCGCTGACCGCCTCCCCCACGATAATAATCGCCGGGGGACGCATCTTGCGTGGTGCCAGCACGTCGGCGAGTTCGCCGAGCGTCGTCTTAACGACTTGCTGGTCGGCCAATGTCGCGTGCCGAATGATCGCCACCGGAGTCGCCGCGGGTTTTCCCTGCGCGATCAATTCCGTCGACCAGCGGGGGGCGGTGGTCACGCCCATGTAAAACACGAGCGTCCCGGGAAACTTCGCCAAGCTTGCGAGGTCGAGCGAATCGAATTCCTTGTCACGACATTCCTGCCCCGTGACGAAGGCCACGCAGGAGGCCACGTCGCGGTGGGTGAGCGGTATGCCCGCGTAACTGCTCGCCGCCAATGCCGAGGTCACGCCGGGAACAACTTCGTAAGGAATGTGCGCTGCCTCGAGTGCGGCGATCTCTTCGGCCGTGCGGCCGAAGATTGCCGGATCGCCCCCCTTGAGCCGCACCACCATTTTTCCTGCTTGGGCGGCAGCGACCATTCGTTCATTGATTTCGACTTGCGAAACCAAACGGCCTTCGCCATGTCGGCCGAGGCAGATCAACTCGACGGAACGTTTTCGCTTTTCAAGCAGCCCGGCATGCTCAATCAAAAGTGGGTTGACTAAATAGTCGTAGAAGACGACTTCGGCACGTTGGAGCAATTCCAAACCCCGCAATGTGATGAGCGACGGCTCGCCGGGACCGGCGCC
>JBGTEU010000549.1:0-3247 GCA_041747595.1 Bythopirellula sp. | reverse complement strand
GTCGGTCGGTTCGATCACCGTGTCATGTTGAAATGCGCTCGCAAATCCGAACCGGCGTTCGCTGAGTCCGCTTCCCAACAGGTTTTGAAACTCGTTCCGTGAGGGCCGCAGGCCGGGGAAGCGTCCCATCAAGACGGCGGTGAGGTTGAGTTTTTCCTCGCCGCGCTCGACGACAAGCCGTACCAAGTCGCCGGGGCTGAATTCTTGCACCCGCCGCACGAGGGCTTCGCGAGTCGGCGTGGTTTTGTCGTCGATTTCCAAAATCACGTCGTTGACTAGCAATCCTGCCTTCGCCGCTGCCGAGCCGGGGAAGATTTGCACGACCCGGGCCGGACTATTCTCGCTGTCGAGTCGAACCCCCAAGATCCCGGCCTGATGAGGAATCTCGCGCGGATCAACGCTTACGACGCCCACCGCGATGGGGTAGCTGTCCATTCCCACCGAGGCGAGCCACGAACCGACAATCGGCGTTGTTGCCGCGGAGACTTCCAATGCGGGGAGTTGCGTCGCAGCCACCTTGAGCATCGCGACATCGAATTCTCGGTTGACCCCCGCCACGCGAGCATCGAGTTCTCGTCCATCGGAGAACCGGCAACTGATGGAATCACCGAGCAAACTTGCCTTCGTAACAATCCAACCGTCGGCGTCGACCACGCCACCGAGCGCGACCTTGCGGCCGTCGACACGGATTTCGACCACCGCTTGCCGGGCACCGGCCACTACTTCTCGGAACGCCGCACGCACGTGGGGCCCATGCGCGAACCGCCAACTCGGCACGGTAATACGTCCTTCGGGATAGTTGTACCGGGACAGGTGGGAGACACCGTCCTGCGCGGCGAGTGGACTTGCCAGAAGTGAGAGCAACAGCGCAACAAAAAATCGTTTCATGGCTCGCCCTCCGCATCACTTACATCCGGATCAACGCTCCCTGGAAGTCGGTTACCAAGGGCGTTGAGTACCACGTCGAGTTTCATTTCTTTCGCGCCACGCAAGAATTTCAATTCCACCTTGTCGCCGGGCTCCTTAGCAATCACCAAACGAGTCAGCTCGGCCAGCGATTCGATTCCCTCTCCATCAAAGGACACAATCACATCGCCGACTTCGATTCCCGCCTTCTCGGCGGGGAAGCCAGGAAAAACTTGTGTCACCACGCACCGATTCTCGACCTCACGACCCGCGATCCCCAGCACGATGCGTTCGTCATCTTGATCGTCGTCGCCAATGCCGCGCCCCCACACCTCACCGGCGAGCATCTTTTCCCAATAGGGACGAATCATCGCCACGGGGACGTGAAAATTGTGTACCGCCGCGGGGCCGATGCTCATGTGAATCGCCAGCACTTCGCCGCGCATGTTGAACAGCGGCCCGCCTGAATCGCCCCCCACCAGCGTGCAGTCGGTGCAAATCCATTCGCCCCCTGCCGCCAAGACACGCCCCAACCGCACGGGGGGCGCGCGGTCTTCCAAAATTCCGCCGGGTTGCCCCGTGGCGACCACCCACTGGCCGATGAGGGTGGATTCCTCCGCTTTCTCAGCCGAGACGACCGGCGCGAACGGCAAATCATCGGGGACCTCGTCGAGCTGCACCATGCCCGCGTCCAGCAAATGGTGGGCACCGAGCGTGTGACCCTTCAAGTGGCGGCCATCGGCCAGCTCCAACGTGACGGGGCGATTTTGCCCGCCGATCACGTGGGCGGCGGTCAGCACTAACCCTTCGCGCGAGATAATGACGCCACTGCCGATATTGTGCCCCACCTCGATTTCGACCGTGGCCGCCACGGCTTGCCCGGCAACCTTTTGCACTTGGGCCTCCAGCAGCCGCAAATCGGCGACATTCTCGGGATACCGGCGAGCCAGCACGGTCTCCAATTCCGCGGAAATGGAAAGCGGCTCCGCGGCGAGCGAGAATCCACTCGGCAGCAGACAAAACATCCCAAAAATCAATGATCGCAACATGAATGTCCCCAAGAACCTAGCGGGATGGCCTTGCCATCCGATGATTAGTCCATTCTCTATTCCCATGGCCGCAACGGCAACATCTGCGATTTTTCGCCGGTAAAGGCTTTACTGTACAGATGCGCTTGCCATGTGTACGAACGTATATTAATATTGATTGCTAGCCCCGCTGGCGGGCATTCTGGCCTAAAACTCGAAAGGACTCCCATGTCACTCGATCAACTCACCCCACGGCAACGCCAAATTTTTGATTTCGTACAGGACAAAATCAATAATCGCGGCTATGGCCCGACCGTTCGTGAGATCGGCGAGCGTTTCGACATCAACTCGCCCAATGGGGTGATGTGCCATTTGAAGGCCCTCGAGAAAAAGGGACTGATCACGCGTGAGCCCAACATGTCACGGGCGATTCAGCTTACCGAGATGGCCAAAGAAAACGAAGGGCTGCCCTTGGTCGGTCTCGTTGCCGCGGGCAACCTCACCGAGGCCATCGAACAAGCCGAACGGTTCGAGTTCACCGATTGGTTCGGCCAGAAGAATTTGTTCGCCTTGAAAGTCAATGGCGCTTCGATGATCGAGGCGGCCATCGCCGATGGCGATTTGGTAATTTGCCGCAAGGCTCGCACCGCCGACAAGGGGGATATCGTCGTGGCGCTTACCGACGAAGGGGAAGCCACGCTCAAATATTGGTATCCCGAAGCGAACCGCGTCCGCCTGCAACCGGCGAATTCGTCGATGAAGCCGATCTACTGCCGCAACGTGAAAGTGCTGGGCGTGGTCACCGGCGTGGTGCGCAAGGTGAGTTAAAGCAAATCGCTGAGCTCACTTCGATTGCTTCATTTTGAAAATAGCCGCGACTCGACGAATCGCCGGGGGACCTGCGATCAAGTCTGATCGCGGCTAGCGCCTTTGCAAACTCACGCCGACTGTTCCAAGTTATTCACCTGGTTCAGCTTGTTGTAGAGCGTCTTGAGGCTGATCCCCAGTTCATCGGCGGCTTTGGGTTTGTTGCCGTCGTTGCGGTCGAGGGCTTCGTGGATCGCCTCCATTTCCAAGTCGCGGAGCGTGATGTTGCCCCGGCGCAGGCGGGCCGCTCCCTGCAATTGGCGCGAGGCAAGTTGCGGCGGCAGGTGCTCGGCACGAATTGGTCCCGAGTCGCAGAGAATCGTTGCGTGCTCGATCACATTGGCCAGTTCGCGGACGTTCCCGGGCCAGACGTGGGACAAGAGAATTTCAATCGCATCGTCGGCAATCAGTGCGTCGATGGCTTGCTTGCCCCGATGCCTAATGAG
>JBGTEU010000548.1:0-4324 GCA_041747595.1 Bythopirellula sp. | reverse complement strand
TGACATTGCCGCGAGCTTTAAGAATCTTGTCGGCGGGGAACTCAAGGGCTACACGGAGCTCCTGACGGAATCTCGCCGTCAGGCGCTCGAACGGATGCTGGCCCAAGCCCAGCAACTGGGGGCGAACGCCATCGTGAATGTTCGCTTCACGACGAGCGCAGTCACCGCCGGAGCCGCTGAATTGTATGCCTACGGCACGGCCGTGGTCGCGGTGCCGCTCGCTTAAGTTCAGCCCAGCCAGGTTTCTTCATGCTCGAGCTCATTATCCAAGTTGGCATTGTCGCTTTCCTGTTGTCGTTGGGCCTGATTGCCGGCACGATCGCCGAGCGGAGTCACCTGGCGAATCTCGCGGAGCGCGAGCAGAACAACGGACCGTTCTTGGTAACCCAGATCAAGAGCTTTCCCGCTTACGCGCCCGGTGGACCTGCGCCGCAACTCATTGTGGCCGAGGCGGCGCTGAGCAGTGATTTTTTTCGTTCGTTTCTGGCTTCGCTACGACGGTTGTTTGGTGGTGAAGTAAAAAGCTTCCACGTTCTTATGCAACGTGCTCGCCGCGAAGCCACACAGCGGGTCATCGAGCAGTCGCGGCAATTGGGTTACAACGCGATCTGCAACCTGCGACTCGAAGCGGCCGACATCGGCGGCAATTCCAAAGCCCGTGGTGCCGCGATCGTTTGCATCATCGCCAGCGCGACCGCTTATCATTTCGAAGCGCCCACCGCGTGAGGCGTGTGCCGTGATCCCTGCCGATGACCAACACGGAATCGAACACGAACCGCACTTCGGTGCGGAATATTTTGAGCACGACCCGAGCGAACTTCGTGCCGACCGCGGCCGCGAGACAACCGACGAACTGGAACGAGTCGAGCACACCGTTTGGGACGAGCCGATCCTAGCGCCCGAATTGCTCCGCCAACCGGCCCCCGATATCACCTACCAGAGTTGGCTCGCTCGGAATATCGAGCAAACGGGGTGGCTCGACTCATGGGCGGTGACGTCACTGGTGGTACTCGCCGCGGGGCCGTGGGGTGTGATGGGCGCCTTCGCCGGGGCCAATGCCACCGGTTTTGCTTTTCTCGCGGTTTGCGTTTTCGGACCGATTGTGGAAGAAGTCTCCAAAGTCGCCGCAGCCATGTGGATTATCGAAAAGCGGCCCTATTGTTTTCGCTCGGGCGGTCAAATCCTCATTTGCGCGGCATGCGGGGGACTCGCATTCGCGGCCATTGAAAATCTCATCTATATGTACGTGTATGTTCCTCGTCACACGAAGGAGTTTGTCGCCTTTCGTTGGACCGTCTGTGTCGCTCTGCATATGAGTTGCTCGACGCTTGCGGGCCTGGGATTGGTGAAGGTGTGGCGGGAAACAATCACCCAGTTGCGGCGTCCGCGCTTGGAACTTGCCTACCGCTGGATGTTCACCGCGATGGTGTGTCACGGTCTCTACAACTTGACGGTGACCGTGCTGTCGCTTGCGGGCTGGTTGGATCTGGGGATGCCAGAGGCCGAATAGAGCCTTCAGCCAAAAAATCGATTTATCCCGGGGAATAGAGGGTCATAGGACCATTTCCCTCCTCAGAAGCGACATGATCCTTACGAGCGGTCCCTGTGTAGTATGAGCTAGATTTCACTGTATCTTAACGACTACCGTACGAACCTTAGGCAGGGCGCGTTCATGGGTAAGCAAACAAAACGTAAGACCTTTATGGTTGATCGCAATGTGCAAGGGGGCCTGTTGGCCAAAGCGGCCTGTTATTGGCTGTTGAGCCTGGCCGTGGTCGGTGCGCTGAATGTGTTGGGTTGGGTCTTCATTTCGCCCGGGGCCGACGCTTTAGTGCAAATCCGCGAGCTCTTGCCCTCCTTGTTCGGCACGTTGCTTGTGGCACTTGCGAGCTCGCTGATCGTCTTGCCAGTATTGCTGTACGACTTTGCGAAGCAGACCAATCGGTTCGCGGGACCAGTTTTCCGTCTCCAGCGTTCCATGAAGGAGATCGCGGACGGAAAGCCCATTCGCCTGATTTCTTTTCGAAAAGGCGACTACTGGCAAGAGCTTGCCGGTGCATTTAATCAAATGGTCACTCGTCTCGAGGAGGCCGAGCAGCAACGACCCACGCCCGAAGTTCGGGAGTTCGACACGCTCGTTGCGGCTGATTGCCTTGAGAATTCGACATCTGGGTCATAGCAGAATGCGACTTCTCAATGGTGAAGCTTGGGCAACCTACTGCCCGAGAACGGCGTGTGCCGCACGCACCCGCAGCGCGGCTCGTAGCACGTCGTATTGATAGAGCTCGTCGCTTTCGCCGGCGAATCGCATCAGCGCGAGCTCTTCTTCCTGCAATTGCCGCAATCGCTGCGTGGTGAGTTCGCGGGCCACGAGATCGTTTTCCGCCGCCGTCCGCACGGGCGAGTATTCCCCGACCGCGAGAAAAGGTCGATAATCGGCGAGTCGTCGATTGAGTACGGCTACTTGCAGTTGGGCCAGTTGCGTGGCATCGGCCAGCATTTGCCGCTTGAGGGGCAAAGTGACTTGGCGGTAGTGAATCAGTTGTTGCCGGGCGATCGCGTATTCGCGGTAGGCGTCGACCAATTCGGGTGTTACAGGCTGAACCCCCGCCACGGTCTGGAGTTGTTGTGCGTGAACGGCCGCACTCGAAAAAATCAAACAACAACCGATAAGCAAGCGTCGCATGAGAAGACTCCGAAAAGAAAGGCGTGCAAGTTGCGTCAGCATCCTGCAGTTCCGCACCAGTCTTTCAGAGTAATTGGCCCCGTCGGGTTTTCCAGCGATTTGTCCTGCGATGCCCCTCGCAGCGCGGCTACCGCCGTTATAACCGTGCCAGAGCGATCTCAACCCAGGACAATGAGATTGTTGCGATGGACCACCTCGTCGTAAGGGCGGTGGCCCAAGAGTTCCGCGATTCGCTCGGTCGGATGCCCGGCGATGATTCGCATTTCATCGCCGGAGTAATTCGAGAGCCCCCGTGCGAATTCGCGGCCCGTCGTGTCGCAGAGTGATACGACATCTCCCTTTACGAAGTTACCGGTCACCGTGGCGACGCCGACGGCGAGCAAGCTTCGCCCCCCCGTGGCAAGGGCTTGGCAAGCCCCCACGTCGAGCGTGAGTGTACCGGCGGGGATCGCGCCCCAGCCGATCCAACGCTTGCGCGAATCGACGGACGGTCCCTCGGCAATAAAAAGTGTTCCCACTTCTTTGCCGGCGAGAATATCGGCCAGCACGTTCTCGCGTCGCCCGCTGGCGATGACCACGTTCTCTCCCGCGGACGTGGCGATTCGCGCGGCGTTGAGTTTGCTGGCCATTCCCCCGGTGCTCAGTTTGATGCCGGGTCGCTGGGGATTGTCGTGTACCCAAAGCTGCTGTGCGGCGGTGATGTCGGTAATGATTGGCAGCACGTGGGCGTTCGGATCGTTCGGATCGCCGGAATAAACTCCCTCGATGTCGGAAAGTAGAATCAACAGCGGGGCGCGGATCAGATTGCAAACAAGCGCCGCTAAGCGGTCGTTATCGCCAAGGCTTAATTTCAGTTCTTCGGTGCTCACCGTGTCGTTCTCGTTGATGATCGGCACGGCGTTCGATTCAAAGAGCGCGAACAGGGTGTTGCGGATATTGAGATACCGGGTGCGATTTTTCAAGTCGTCGGCGGTGAGCAGAATCTGCGCGGCGTGCAAGTGATGGGGTTCGAGCGCGCGGTTGTAGGTTTCGATCAAATGGCTCTGCCCGATGGCCGCCGCGGCCTGCAGTTGGGCCAGATCGGTGGGGCGTGCCTTCAACCCCATGCGACCCAAGCCGGCTCCCACGGCCCCGCTGCTCACGAGCACACATTTTTTCCCCGCTCGCCACAGGGCCGCCAATTGCCCGGCAATGTTCGTTACGCGGTCCTTGTCGAGTGTACCGTCGGCATGCGTAAGCACGCGAGTGCCCACTTTCACGACGACCAACTCGGCCGTGGCCATGATTTCTTGACGAACGAGATCGGACATGGGGAGGTGAGTAAGTGGGTGAGTGAGTAAGTGAGTAGGTGAGTAGGTGAGTAAGTGAGTAAGTGAGTAAGGGCAGAAAGTATCGAATACCTAAACTTACTCCACCTACTCACCGCAGGCCGGACTATGGTACAGCAGCGCCTGCCGCGGGGACCAGCGGAACTTCGCTTGGGGTGTCCGCCATCAGTTCGTCGAGAATCTCGGCGAGCGAAGCTGCCGCGACGGCATAAGTTTCCGTGCGGCCCGACCGTGCAATATTGAAACCGACGACCTTGCCGTCGAGATTCACCACGGGCCCCCCCACGTCGGTCGGTTCGATCACCGTGTC
>JBGTEU010000547.1:0-5488 GCA_041747595.1 Bythopirellula sp. | reverse complement strand
GGCGGCGGCGTCGCAGTCAACGACGACGTCAGCGGTTCCTCACGGCCCGTGGGTAAGTTTGGTACGGCGACCAGCACCTTCTCGGTCAGCACGACCGCACCCTTTGCCAACGGCGATGGCAATGGCAGCCTGGATGCCGGTCACGGCGGCGACGGCGCCATCTTGATGCGAATCACGTCCAACAGAGGATCGAGCACGGACGACATGATAACCAATTTGGATCGCATCGATCGCTACGATGCCACCGGCACGCTCATCCTGAGCACCAGTGGTTCGGCAGTTGTCCAAGACAGCAATATCTTGAAAGTTGGTCGGATGATCTATAAATGGAATGGTAGCAACATCAGCAGTTGGGAATATCTGCTCAATGTTTCTCTGCTCGATCGCGAGTTTCCTTACGGTGTCTATCCCGAAGCCGGCGATCAAGCGGTCCTCGCCGTTCAGCGCGGCGACAACCGCTTTACGGATGGATTGATCAATACCATCCCCGAACCGTCGAGCATCGTCCTGCTCGGCCTGTCGGCCATGAGTTCACTCATGCTACGCCGCCGATCTGCTTAGTTCGCCGAAAACGCGCGTTTCGAGAACGAAACGCTCATGACTTTGATAAAAAAAGCCAGCCGCCCGGAAATCATCCCGGCGGCTGGCTTGTTTTATAGAGCCGCACCATCCCGTTGCGGAAGAAGGGGCAACCCCCAGTCCCCATCCCCCATCATAAATCAGACATCACTAATCATAAATTCCCCCCGCACTCCCCCGTCATTCCCGAGTCGTCGGGAATCCAAACGTTAGCCGCGAGGTGTCGCGCAGCGACGCCGAGCGGGTAGCAGCGCACACCGAGCGGGTAGTCCCGGGTATCCATTCCGCGAAACGGCGACATCTCATTCTTCCACCGCCGAAATGTCATCCCACACCGATAACGACGACAACATTGGTTGGTGGCATGAGTGAGTTATCGGCTTTGAAGAATTCGATACTTGTAGTTGACTACTGTTGTACCGGCCGTACGGATGTAACATCCGTGGTGAGAGGATATGACACTCACTGCCACAAACCGCACTGCTGGGCAAGTTGCTTTGAATCCGCCGCGGCGGGCGAGCAGTTGCATCGAAAGCTAGACGCGGGGTGCTCACGCCTAATAACTAGCGCCAAGTCTTTGTCTCGCTTCCTCAGCCTCTGAGGAAGCGCAGATTCGGGACACCGCAACTGCTTGCTCCCCCTCGGCCAGCCTTTATAATCGAGGCTGGTCACCGTTGGTGATTTCATCCGATGTTTGGCGACTTTCATGAGCCATCCGCAGAAGAATGATTCACCGCAACGATGTCCTCTTCATCGAAATCCGCCACGTGAGAACGCCTCATGATTCGCATTCTTTGCCGCACCTTGCTTGCTAGCGTAAGTGTAATAACCCTGACACTATCAATGCCCCACCCTGCCCGCGGTGCAGTCACAATTGATTCCTTACTGTTGGAAAGTGAGGCGATTGCCGGAGAAGACGCTGACTCGTTCTCGGAAACGGACTTTGGTTTTTACAACGCGATTGCGACTTATTCTGTTGGTTTGGCGGAAGATTATCTTGCATCAGGCGTCGTTGTTGCCGAGTTCTTTCAGAGTCCATTGGGCCCCACGCTGGGAGTTGAGCTCGACGCATTGGCAACGGCGAACACGAGACCGGGATCGACTTATACCGCCAGTGTCTCAGGTTCGGCGGCCATTAGCTTCAGTACGAACCTCGATTCGACGCTCTTTATTCTTGACCCGATTGTGGGAGTCATCCTCACGCGAGTCTTTGACAATTCACCTGTGGCATTAACCGATGGCGCTTTGCTACCAGCGGGCAGCTATCAGCTCTATGCCGAGATATTCGCCTCGCCAATTCCCGACGGTGAAAGCACAGACGCCGCAGCGGCCCTGATCACGTTTCTTATGATTCCCGAGCCGAGTTCACTCGCGCTTATGATGGCGTGTGTTTCGGTGACGAGCCTCTTCCGCCGACGTTAAGCGCCGGATTGCCCAGCCGTGTCTTGAATGCGTCGAAGATACTCCTCTCCTCAATGCGAGCGTCCCATCGCCATGGCCGGCAAAGAACTCGCTCGGAAGTTGCGATCCTGCAGGGGGGCTTTGCTTGAAGGTGGCGCTCTACTCGGTCCGGCCTAGACGAATTCCTCGTCCCACGGTCCACAGTCCCATTGTCAACAGTCCATTTTCAAGCCACTTCGCGCCCCCGCCGTTACGAATCGGAGACTCCTGCCCACCTTGCTTTTCAGAACCCAGGCCAGCGCCTGCGGCTCACAAACTTTCTGGCTAACAGCTGAGTTCGACTTCTGCATTTTTAACCACGAATCTAACGAATCCCACGAATTTCCTCTCTTCTTGCCTGTGACGAGAAGGCTCCTCTGTTGAAGAAAATTAAGGAAAACAGTCTTCTGAGTAGGATTCGTGCAGATTCGCGTCTTTGGTGGTTCCTCTTCCGCGCCTAGGGGTGAAATATGGTTAATCACTGTGTCGCGACACGGTACAGTTGTTGCATGAAGATTTGCACCGTCATTCCACTCCGGAGGTTGTTATGTCACGCATCTTTCTAGCCGTTGTCGGCGTTATTTACATCCTGCTGTCCCTCTGGTGCATGGCTCAGCCGGAGAAGACGGCCGGCTCCATCGGCCTGTCGCTCAAGCCGGGCTCGGGGCAGAGCGAATACTTCACCGTCTATGGGGGGATGCAACTGGCGCTAGGGCTTTTCTTTCTGTTGCCGCTCCTGCGTCCAGAAACATTGCCGATGGCGCTCTTGATCTCGCTGGTGTTCCACGGCTGCTTGGTGCTCTGCCGCACGATCAGCTTTGCGCTCTTTAGCGGCGTGGTGAATCCGACCTGGTATTTTGCCGCGAGCGAGTGGGTCTTGTTTTTGGGAACTCTGGCATTTTGGTGGAAAAGCCGGTGAATTACTTCCCCCCCACGATTTCGATCATCCGCTTGCCGACGTCGGTCGCGTGCATCAGGCCGGAGAATTTTTCCGACCCCGGGCCGAAGCTGATAATCGCCACGGGGGTGTTCGTGTGCGTGCCGGTTCCCCACACGACGTGCTGCTGGCCTCCGAGAATGTGGCCTAGCCGATTGTAACGCAGGTTTTCACCGTAGACATAAAAGTCCTGCTGGTCGGGTATCGCGGGCACGGTTACCGTGCCGAGATAGGGATGCCCCTTGCGATAATTGCGATTCGGCGCGCGAGTGAGAATCTTTGTCGCGTCGTCGAGCGTAATGCTGTACGGGGCGACCGCGTCGTTGACCATGGCCACCAACCGCTCCGGCGTTTTTTCCGACTCTTCCAGGGCATCGAACTCGATGAAGAGGTCGAAGAAACTTCGCTTCTGGACCGCGAGATTGTCGAGCAATTCGTGCGGGGCGTAATTGAAAAGTGGAATGAACGGCTCCTTGCCAAAAACCTTGCCACTGAGTTGTCGGGGCTCGGGGAGATCGTTGCCCGAGTAGCTGAAACCAAACGAGCCGGTCTCGTGGTCGGCGGTCACCAACACGAGCGTGTCGTCGCGCTCGCGGGCCCAATTCATAACGACACGGATTGCGTCGTCGAATTGCAGCAGCTCGTGCAGCATCACGCCGGCATCGTTATTGTGCCCGGCCCAGTCGATTTGCCCCCCTTCGATCATCAAGAAAAATCCATCGGGATCCTGGCTCAACAGCTCCAACGACTTTTGAGCCATCTCCACGAGGGTCGGCTCGGTGCGATTTTCGTCCTTGAGAACTTTGTTTTCGCTAATCGCGTCGAGCATTTCGGAATTGCCGAACAGCCCCAGGACTTTGCCTTTTTTCACCTCGGCGAGTGCTTTATGATCGAACACGATCTTATAATCTTGACGGGCTTCGAGGAGCAAATTGCGATTGTCCTGACGGCGGGAGATGGGTTCGTACACGCCCCCCATCATTTGCACGAGTGCGGCGTAGGTGGCCGAATCCTTGTTGTTCACATCCTGCGGCACGAAGTAACGCAATCCGCCGCTCAAGAGCACGTCGACCTTGTTTTCGAGCATGTCGACGGCGATTTCGTTTTCCATCGAGCGGTCGCGCTGATGGGCGGCAAACGCGGCGGGCGTGGCATGCGTGAGTCGCGTGTCGGAGACAATGCCGGTCGATTTACCCAGGTCGCGGGCGATTTCCAGCACCGTGGCGGCCGAGTTCCCTTCATAATCAACGCCAATCATCTCCGAACCGGCATGCGCACCCGTGGCAAGTTGCGTCGCCGCCGCTGCGGAATCGACGACCAGTGCGCCGTACGGATCGGTTCGGACCATGCCAATCTCGCCATCAAGGGCCATCTGTTCCATCGCGGCGATCCGCTTGGGAACTTTCGAGCCGGGGGCATGGCGAGCGTAAGCAAACAGCAGGCCCATTTGTTGGGGGCCCATGCCGTCACCGATCAAGAGGATTACATTGCGAATTTTTTTGCCGCTTGATTTGTCCTTGGCGGTTGCGGCCAGGGGTGAGCCCGCGGCAGCCGATTGCACGGCGACCGAGTTCGGGTCTGCCGCATCTTTGGCGAACGCAGGGACAGGGCAGGCCGCTAACCAACTGGCCAAGCAGCAAGTGAAAAAGCGGAGCAATTTATGAGAAGCCATGGATAACTCGGGCGATGGACTGGCCGAACGACGCATTCACGAAATCTTCATTATAACTGAGTCGGCTCGCAAACCCATGAGGGTCTCCCGCGAGATTTTCCGTGCATTTCAGAAAAACTCGTGGGCTAGCTGCCAATGTTTCTCGCTCATTTTTTCGGCTCTTTGACCCTCGCGGCGAGCCCCACCGCCACGAGCCGCAGCACGAAGCCGAGCAGAAAAATCGCCGTGAAATGATCCGGCGGGAAACGAACGCCGACTCCCCGGAGAGCTTACTCTGAGTCCAGGCAGTGTCGCTGGAAAAACGATTCGACCTTCGTCAATCGCTCGGCACTCCACCATGTGAGAAACTTGTCTTTGAGCCGTTCGGCTTTTTTATGTTCCTTGACCACGCGATCCGCCAACTGCGCGGCAAGTTCATCGGCTGGCATGGGGGCTAACCATTTTTGATACAAGGCCTGGGCCGTGGCGTGATCGTTAAGTTCCCCTAGACGACCCTGCAAGTCCTCAACGAGTGGATAAACCTCCTCGCGAAGTTCGCCAGGAAAGAGGCCGTGGAAAATCTCGAGCGAGTATCGTAGCCGTTTACCCGCAATTCGCAATTGGTGAAGCTCATCCGTCGTAGGATCCTGGATGTGGGCAAGCCGCGCGAAAGGAAGATACGCCAATTTCACGGCCACCATTCCAAATTCACCAAGCGTCGTCTGGTTGTCTCGCTTGTCGAGGTCCTGCAACGCATCTTCCGAAGCACGGTCGAACTTCCCCCCGGACGCCCGTTTGGCGATCTTCACCAATTCTTGCTGTACGGCATGGCGTTCTTCCGTAAGCCGTGCGACGGCGTATTCCGTCACCGCGTCGGGTGT
>JBGTEU010000546.1:0-3584 GCA_041747595.1 Bythopirellula sp. | reverse complement strand
ATTCAGGAGGCACTGTTGCTCCAGGCTCCCAGGGAACCGGAGAGCTTTCATTTTTCGGACTTCGTTTGCTCGATGGATCGTCACTTGATTTAGAGCTTTCTAGTACTACGTCCAGCGACTTGTTAACTGTCTATAGCAGCGGAACTCACGTCGGTGGAACAACGGTGAATATCCTTGATGCGGATTTGGCAGTTGGCGAAACCGCTTGGTTTTTTGAGTACAGTAATACGATCATTGTCGATGAAAATAACTTGATTAGCGGCGATACGATTGTTGCCTCGGATTTTATCCTGGGCGACCTGCCTTATGGCGTGCAGGGCGAGATCATCGCGGAATCCGCCGGGGATGTGGGGGGAATTGTCTCGGGCCGCGTGGGCTTTACCGTCACCGCCTTTAGCCCTATAGCGGGCGACTTCAACGAAGATGGTTATGTCGACAGTGCCGACCTTGAGTTTTGGCAGCAGGGCTACGGCACGTTAATAAGCGCCACGCACATGCAAGGTGATGCCGATGGGGATCAGGACGTCGATGGCGCCGATTTCTTGACCTGGCAACGCGAATTTGGCAGCGGTACCCCGCTGGTTCAGTCGCTGACCGCCGTGCCGGAGCCATCCACACTTTGCCTTGCTTTGTTCGCTGCCACAGCCTTTGCCAGTCGACGTCGACTGGGCTTTGAACCCCTGCTGAAATCAAACAAGTTCGCGGTGCCCACTTCCAACGAGTTGTGCGCAGTATGACGCAAGGAATTGAAAAGTTGTCGCCACAACTAGAGATTCTTGACATGGTTGCGTTAGCAGAAACAGAGCTGTTGTTCTCTTACGGTACATTGCAGCTTGAGTCCGTGCAGCTTTCGACCTTTGGTCGGCGACTCGCCGGTTGCGCGCATAAGTTGCCACGGTTCTCGCTCTCCCTGGTGGAAATCGACGACGCCGATGTCGTGCGAACGAGCGGCCAGACACATCATCCGATTATCAAATTCACGGGCCGGGATGATGATCTGGTCGAGGGAATGATATTCCAGGTTACCGCTGCTAAGTTTGCTGTGGCGGATAGTTAAGAAGTGGCTGCTTACAAACGAGGTGCCGTGACGCTGCTTTCCGATATTAAAGCGTGGGTGTATTGGGTGTATGAGGATGTGCAGTCCGCTTCAGCAAGTTGTGCGTTCTAATTGGCATTGCAATAATTTACTTATCGCGCAGTTTAAAAAAGCGATTTCGACTCGTCCGATTATTTTGAGACATCTCCCTCCTACCCCGGATTGGCCTGATATGGACGCTCAAGAAAAAAAGAAGCAAAAGAAGGAAAAGGAACGAGAAGAGGAGAAAAAGATCGACAAAGCGCACGAAGAGGAGTCCCAGCAAAACCGCTTGCCTCTTAATCCCCTCTGGATGATATTGGGCATTGGCCTTACCTTGTTGGTTATCTATTTTTGGACGTTCGATATGTGGTGAATCGCCAACTTTTCAAGCCGGGGGGTCTCGATGAATCGTAAGCCTCGATTTGTTAGGGTATTCGCAGGCCTGGCCGTTGCTTTACAAGTTACGCTTTGTTGCGGGCAGCAAATCGAGGTTGCTCCCTATCAGGCTGATGGTATTTATGAACCGGGCGAGACGGCGGGCTGGACAATTACCACGGAAGCGACCGGTGAGCCCTCGGATAAGGAGGTGGCTTACTCGCTGAAGAAGAACAACTTCACAACGCTTCAACAGGGCGAATTGGACCTCGCGGACGGCGAGGAAAAAGTCGAAATATCGCTCGACGAACCAGCGATGCTGTTTCTGGAAGTGACGGCCAACGGCGGGAAAAAACCGCTCGACATTGCCGGCGCGGCAATTGCGCCCACGGAACTGAAACCATCCGTCCCCCGGCCCGCGGACTTCGACGAGTTTTGGCAAACCAAAATCGCAGAACTGAAAAAGGTTCCCGCCAACCCGGTGCTGACTCCTGGTGAAAGCGGCAGGCCCGACATCGAGTACGGCCTCATTACGATGGATCACGTGGATGGCCACATTCATGGCCAATACGCCAAGCCCAAGAAGCCGGGCAAGAAACCCGCGCTGATGATCTTTCAATGGGCGGGCGGCCCCTACCCTCTCGACAAATCGTGGGTATTGGGGCACGCCGCGCAAGGTTGGCTCGTGGTGAATATCGAACCACACGACGTGCTGCCCACCGAACCGCCGAGTTACTATCAAGCGTTGCCGGAGCGGATTAAACATTACGCGTCGATTGGCAACGACGATCGTGATAAGAGCTATTTCCTGCGAATGTATCAGGCCAACTATCGGGCGGTCGACTATGTGGCGAGCCATCCCGAGTGGGACGGCAAGACGCTCGTCTGCATGGGAACCAGCATGGGTGGTCAGCAAAGCTTGTGCGTCGCGGGTTTGCACCCGCAGGTGACGCACGTGATCGTCAATGTCCCCGCGGGTTGCGATACGAACGGCCCGCTGCACGGTCGGCAACCGAGCTATCCGTACTTTCCGGTGGATAACCCAAAGGTGGCCAAGACCGCGCTTTATTTCGACGTGGTGAATTTCGCTCCGCGGATCAAGGCAACGTGCCTGGTGGCGCTGGGGTTTGTTGATGAGATCTCCGCACCCGCGGGGATATGGACGGCATTCAATCAGATTCCTGGTCCCAAGCAAATCGTGCCGCTCACGGATTCGCCGCACAATCATCAGGCTACGCCCGAGCAACAAGAGCCCTACGTGCGTGAATCGACGCGCTGGCTCGCGACGTTGGTGAAAGGAGAAGCAGTGAGCTTGAAATCTGAGATAACAAAAGTTGCGGGTCACCAAGCCGTGCCACGTGAGGACGAGAATTCCAAGATTGCCCATGAACAGCTTTTGGCAAAAGCGAAACAAGGCGGCATCGACGTTTATTTCCTAGGCGACTCGATCACGCGGCGCTGGGGTGCAAGCGATGCGGCATACAAGCCGATGCTGGAAAACTGGCGAAAAAATTTCTTCGGTTGGAACGCTGGCAATTTCGGTTGGGGCGGCGATACGACGCAAAATGTTCTCTGGCGGATCGAAAACGGCGAACTCGACGGCGTGAATCCCAAGGTGATCGTTCTGCAAGCCGGTACGAATAACATTGGTGGCAAGTCGGGCGACGACGCCAAAGTGGCGGAAGTCGTGAACGGCATCAAGGCGATCCTCAAAGTCTGTCAGGAAGAAGCGCCCGACGCGAAAATCATTCTCACGGCGATCTTTCCCCGCAACGACAACATGGCTTCGATACCGACGATTAACCAGATCAACAAACAACTAGCACAACTTGCCGACGGCGACAAAGTGCGCTATCTCATCGTGAATGACAAACTCGCTGATGCCGACGGCAAATTGTTTGAGGACATGGCGGACGACGGGCTGCATCTCACCGTCAAGGGATACCAAGTCTGGGCCGATGGCTTGAAGCCGCTGCTGACGGAGTTCCTAGGCCCGCCCGCCAAGACCGACCACGCCCCCCCGCCGACGGGCGATCCGAGTGCGGGGTAAACAGTCTAGAATAAGTTTGGCATTTTTCTGGTTACTACATATAATCCTTTTGAAGATCGGTAATGGTGGTTTCACTGGCAC
>JBGTEU010000545.1:0-5359 GCA_041747595.1 Bythopirellula sp. | reverse complement strand
ACCTCAAGAAAAGGTATCAGGCGATGGGCTGATGAAAGTTCGAAAACAGGAAGTGCGGAACACAGGCTGGAAGCCTATGCCACGACAGGAAGTACAAAACACAGGCTGGAAGCCTATGCCACTTTGGGAATCGCACTGCCTGGGGGAATTCCTAGATCGGCTCTAATGCGAGCCGATGACCAACGGTACTCTTCTGCCCTGTGAACCAGGCCGGCTACAACTGGATTCTGCTCAATATAATGGATAATCCGCAGTAGCTCTGCCTCGTCGCGAACATAATGATCGAATGTCTCGCCTTGCCAGAATGTGCCTGAGATGCCAAGTACCCGATTGCATTGGGTGCCTGTGTAGCTTTGAATGCTGTGAGAAATAACTTCACGCGGAGTTTGCGTGCGTTTCTTGTTTCTTTGGGTTAATGCAAATTCTTCTAACCAGCGCGGCTCCGGCAAGAAAACCCAATGATGATGGCTCGGCATCACCACAAAGGCAAACAACTTGTAACGTTCTCCGGCGAAGTGCAGAAAGGCATTTTGCACGATGTCGGCTAGCCGTTCCTCTTCGAAATGTTTCACGGGCGATTGGCCATCGAGAATGGAATCGACAAGCTTGAAGACCAACTTGTGCTTTACCATATCCCAATCGGCTTCGCCTATATGGTCTGGTTTCTTACGTAGATCGAGCTCGTTTCTATAGGCGCGAACTCGTTTCAGGCCTGCCGCAGACAGACTTCCATGCAGACAACCCGTTATGAACGATGGCTTGCCCTCAACATCAATATGCGGCAAGTTCCTCCGCCGAAAACCCCCGTCGTCCTTCACCGTTACCCTCGATTGCAAAGGCTTCCAGCCGTGAAAGTGGCGTCGTCCGGCCGTGAAAGTGGCATAGGCTTCCAGCCTGTGGTCAGCAAATCGCCTCATAATACCTCAAGAAAAGTTATCAGGCGATGGGCTGATGAAAGTTCGAAAACAGGAAGTGCAAAACACAGGCTGGAAGCCTATGCCACGACAGGAAGTGCGGAACACAGGCTGGAAGCCTATGCCACGTTGGGAATCGCACTGCCTGTGGGAATTCCTAGATCGGCTCTAATGCGAGCCGATGACCAACGGTACTCTTCTGCCCTGTGAACCAGCCGGGCTACAACTGGATTCTGTTCAATGTAATGGATAATCCATAGTAGCTCTGCCTGCCCTGTGGACGATCGTCTGCAGAAACCGGTTGTCTATATGTAGAGTCTTTCTATTTGATTTACCTAAAGAGCTCCTGCCATGTTGCTTCTCAAAAAAAAGAACCGGCGTCGACTGTCAAAGTTGGCGCGACGCGCTCAGGTCTCGCTTCCTAAGAGTTCATTATTGCGGCATTTATGCCTCGAACCGCTGGAAGATCGGCGGTTGCTGGCCGTCAACTTCGTCAATCTTTCCAACGCTCTGGATAGCCAATTGCTGGCCGTGCAAGCGAAGGTGACGACGGGGCTGAATAACTACCAGTCGGGTCCGCAGTCGAGCCTGCCGCTAGTGGGGAAGGCATTGGGCAGCGCGTCACCGGTTGTCAATCATTTCAATGCAAACGTCAAGAGCGCTCTGGCCAGCTTGGGCACCATCGTCAACACGGTTGCCAACCCGGCTGATACCCAGATCAAGAATGCCCTGGCCAGCTTGCCACAGTTGGTCGATCGAAATGGTAACGGTGTGGGAGCGGACGACGTGCTGATCACGCGCCCTGCTGGCTTGGGCACCGAAGGATTTGCTCTCCAAATGCGGTTGGCCGGTCAGCTGGCTTCGAGCACGAATATCAGCTTTAAGACGGGTATCCCAGGCTTTCCGCTCAGTTTGACAACGGGAGGCACGATCGACGTTGCGATCGGATATGCCTATGAGTTGGCCTTCACCTTCAACTCGACCAATAGCGCCGTCACAATCGATTCCACAAAGACACTCAGCGGCTTTCCGGCACCCGACGGAAATCATCCGATCGTCGATCCGCTGAATCCGCTGGCAATCTTTGTCACGGCCAGTCTGTCGCCAAGCTTTAGCGCCAGTGCGACACTAGGATTCGTCACGGGTACTGCCACACCGATCGCCGGCCAGGCGAACGTGCTGCACCTAACGACGATGGTGAACAGCCTGACCGCGACGACACCCAGCTTCAAACTGGACGGCGCGGCCGACGTCAATCTGCGACTGGCGGGGAGCTTCGCTGGTACCAACGATGACTTCCCGGGTATCGATGCGGATTTTCACTTGCACTGGAGCTTCAGCAGTATTAGTCCAACAGCCAACCCGCCCCAGGTTTCGGTTGATAACGTTGCCTTGAATTTCGGCCAGTTCCTCAACAACGTACTGAAGCCGGTGTTTGAAGTCATTCAAACTACTACCGCACCCATGCAGCCACTGGAGGATCTGATCAGATATGAGCTGCCGGTTCTCTCAGATCTGAGCAAACTTGTCGGCCTTCCTCCCGTCACTTTAATCGATTTGGCCCAAATTGTTGCGCCCTACACCGACTACGGCCCGCTGTTCGACTTGATCCGTAGCATGAGCGATCTGACCTATTCCATCAATCAGTTGGACCTAGATAATTCTGTGAGGATGCCTCTGGGTGGATTCAATCTGAACAACTACGACTTGCGCAGCGCTGTTCCGGCGGGTAATATCCATGATCTCAACCTTAAGAATCTAACCGACTTTGTCATCGCCAACATACAAGAAACAAACCTACCGGTACCTGGTCAAGCCACTCAGTTCTTGCAAACACTAGCAGCCACGATGACCAATGGCTACCATATCGCCTTTCCGATTCTGGACGACCCCAAGGCGGCCGTATTCGGCATGCTTCTGGGAAGAGACGCTGACTTGTTTACGTTCACGGCCGACTACCAATTCACCTCACAGGGTTCAGCCCTGCCGAGTTTCTCCGTGGTCGGCATGGGAGTGGAATTTAGCGGCGACGTCCATTTGGCCTCACATTTCAAGTTTGCCTACGATACGTTTGGCTTGCGGCAATTGGTTAATCATGTGGCAGACGGCAATACGTCGAGTGTCGCTGCTGACGTCATTGTGGGCTTTTATGTCTCCGACGATTCCTACTTTAATCTTTCGGGTGGCTTGTTCGCTGGGGTCGGCGGGCGCATCGCCATCTTCAGCGCCAAAGTCGGCGGATTCGTCTCGACCGATGACAACGGAAACCAACCTGTGGCTGTTACAGTCAACGATCCGAACCAGGATGGCAAGCTGCGATTCTCAGAATTTGCAAACGGGGGTTTTCAGACCAGCGGTCGCTTTGTGGGAGCCTTGGGAATTGAAGTCAAGATTGGTGTCGAGGTCTTTGGCAAGTTCGTCGGACTGAAAAAGCGGTTCGACATTGCCAGCGTGGTGATCGTCGACTTGAATACGCCGGATCCCAACGCCCCGGTTATCCCCACCGGCCCGATCCTGGCCTCCCAGCCCGATGAAAACGGTAGTATCGAACTCTACGTTGGGGCCAGTGCGCATCTTCGTCAAGAGGTAAGTCAAACCAACGGTGATGACAGGATCATCATCCGTCACATCGAGACAACCGCTCAGGGTGAGACCATCGAGATCGCGCTAATGCAGGAGTGGGTTGTGGCTGGCCTCCCGATCAGCGAGTATTGGGTTACCCAAACGATCACTGGCGTGCAGTCAATCGCAGGCTACGGTGACCTGGGCGATCTAGTCATCGACGTGTTGCCCGGCGTCAACGTGGATGTGCATTTTGAGGGCGGTCAGGGAAGAGCGGAATTGATGTACAACGGCGCGGGCAGCGCCTATCTCAAAGCTGGTGAGGAAGATTCCTACTTGCTCGGCGGTCAAGGCGGCAATATTCTCTTTGGTGGCCCAGGCAACGACACGCTCGTTCTCGGTCCAGGCGGAAATCTCGCCACCGGTGGACCAGGAGACAATACCTTCGTTATTGTCACGCCGCTGATCGATTCGGGTGCCATCCTGGGCGGCAGTGACGAGGGCAACAATACGTTCGTTGTGCTGGCCGGCGAGAACACGCAGTGGATCAGCGCTCTGCCAGCCGCCGATGGATCGATCAATCTAAATTACCAGATCGACGGCGCACCACCTTCACCCGGATTGGGCTTGCGCCAGTTCTCTACCCTAGTCGTTAGCGCCCAGGACCGAGCGACGGACATCACGATCGGTGATCTCAGCCCGGCCGGCGTGACCGAGGTGATCGTCAGCATTCCTACTGAGGGTGTTGGCGGGCGAAATGTCGTGCTGGACACCAAGGCCGACGGTGGAGCAAGCCAGATCATGGTCCATCCGTTCCTGCACACTTTTGTCGACCAATCGGATCCAGAAAATCCTTTGCTGGTTCAACGGAATGAGCTTCAAGTTATCAATACTACCACCGGCGTGACTACCTACCTGCTCGGCATAAAAGCCGAAGACCAGACCACTATCCTCCAACACGGTGGATCGACCCACATTGGGCAGCTCTCAAAAGGCGAAGGTGCCCTGGCATTCGATTTTTCGACACGGCAACCGGGAGCCGTCCAAACCGTTACCATGACCACGCCGGCATTGGACACTGGCAATTGGATCACTTCACACGCCAGCGCGGCTGGCAACTTCGTGCTGAACGCGATCAACTATCCGACGTTGATATTCGACGGCCTGAGGGTCGTCGATAGCATCACGATGAATGTCGCGGCACCCACGCAGGCGACTGGTCTAAATCAAGTGTTGCTCGACGCTTCCAGCCTGACAGGTGCGCTGAACGTCGTTCCGCAGGGGAGTTCTTCTGCTCACAATCTGGTGACAGTTTCCAAGCTCTCAGAGCATGGAAGCATCGTGATCCAGGGCGGCAGTACTTCCACCGCAGCGGTTTTTGGCACCGGACGGCTGGAGAATATTCGCGGAAATGTGTCGATCCAGAATACCGTTTTGACCATCGACAATTCCTCGGCTCAGAGCTTCAGCTTTCTGACGATGACGGCAACGACCTTCTCCGGCTGGACCATTCCGGGTTTCGTCGGCAATCCGGCGCTCACCTACAGCGGCTTGCAGGGTGTGATGACCGTTCAGGCTGGAGCGAGCGATCGCTTTACATTGGACGGAGCGCCAGCGACCATCACCAACGCCGTGTTCAACAATGCCACGTCCAGTCGAGATCAGATGTACTTGGCAGCCTGGACGAAGCCGCTGACGCTCAATGGCGATTTTTCGCTGTACTTAGGCGGACGGACAACAGTTGGAAACTTAGATCGAATTAAACTTCTAGGAGGCTTGGCCAACCTTTCCATCACCAAGAATTTCAGCACGGTGATCGGAGGCGGGACAAGCGTTGTATTTGATGGCGATCTGGATCCAGCTGGCGCCAACTATACGATCGA
>JBGTEU010000544.1:0-3576 GCA_041747595.1 Bythopirellula sp. | reverse complement strand
AAAACCGATTTCGATATGCCGTGGGGTCAATCTCAAGCCGAGAGCTATCGGGCTTACGACAAACATCTGATGGTCGAAGGGCGCTCCGTTTTAAACCTCGAAGAAGAGCAGCTGCAGGCCGATGGAACAATCATCAGCGTCGTGACCAGCAAAATTCCGATTCGAGACCAAGCTGGCAATGTCACAGGCATTCTTGGCATCTACATGGATGTGTCGGAACTGAAGAATGCCCAATTACAACTCGCGGAACAACAAAGTAAGGCAGCTTCTTACGGCAAAATGGCGGCCCTCGGAGAAATGGCTTCAGGCATCGCGCACGAAGTAAACTCCCCGCTGGCAGCGATTGCAGGTACTGCGGAAGTCATCATGATGCAAATCGCCGACGGTGAACCCATTGAACCCGAAGAGTTGAATCAGAATCTTGAGCAGATCATGCAGACGACAGAGCGCATCTCGAAAATCGTGCGTGGCTTGCGCAAGTTCTCTCGCGACGAAAGCCAGCAGGAAAAATCCGAAGTCTCTGTTTCGGATATCATCACGCAGACGGCAGCCCTTTGCGATGACAGGTTTAAACGTCAATCTATAAAGTTTACGTGCACCGGACTTCATCTGGCGCCGAAGATTCTGGGCCGGGAAACTGAGATCTCTCAAGTTCTCTTGAATCTGTTGAACAACTCCGCTAAGTACTCAAAGCGGGGGAGTCACATTTGGCTGACCTCCAAGCGCGAAGGGAGTGATGCGGTCATCAGCGTGCGTGACAACGGCACCGGCATTCCCGGCGAGATGTTGGCCCGCGTCTTCGACATGTTCACGCAGGTCGATCAGTCGTTGGAGCGGTCGCAAGGCGGACTGGGCATTGGACTTACGCTGGTGCGGCGACTGGTCGAGATGCACGATGGCAGTATTGAAGCCCGTAGCGATGGCCCCGATGAAGGGAGCGAGTTTATCGTCCGTTTGCCGGTCTTTATACCATCGCCCGCCGAACAACCGACGAAGAAAGACGCACCCAAGGCACCTGCCATGAACGCATGTCGCATTCTGGTGGTGGACGACAACAAGGACTCGGCCAACACCTTGGGAATGCTGTTGCGTCGCAAGGGCAACGATATTCGCACGGCCCACGACGGTCAGGAGGCCGTGGACGTTGCAGAGACGTTCCGCCCTGAACTGGTACTGCTCGACATCGGCCTTCCCCTGTTAAACGGCTACGACGTCGCTCGGCACATCCGCCAGCAGTCATGGGGGCGGGACGTGATCCTGGTGGCTTTGACCGGCTGGGGGCAAGATGAGGACCGGCGTCTTTCCCAGGAAGCAGGATTCAATTCCCACCTTGTCAAGCCGATAGAATTTTCGGCTCTCGATATTCTACTGGCAGAGTTATACGCCACGACAGAGTGACGGAAATTCGTCGCAATCGCAATGGCGGCAAACTGGTCGCTAGACCGCTGGCCCGACCGATTCAAACAGTTCCAGCAACTTTGCGAGCGGGACGGGCTTGACGAAGTAATGGTCAAACCCCGTTTCGTGCTGACGTTGGCGGTCCGCTTCGCTGGGAGTATAGCCGGTCAACGCACACATTGTCACGTTCTTGAATTCCGGTTTCTGTCGCAAAAGCGTGGCCACTTTATAGCCGTCGATCCCAGGCAGGCCGATGTCGAGCAGCACCACGTCGGGGACGGAGTCTTTAACCATTTCCAAGGCCGTTTCCCCAGTGCGGGCCAGAATAACTTCGTACCCGTACAGCCGCAACAATAGGTTCAACGTGTCTGCGGCGTCGATGTTGTCTTCCACCACCATCACATGCAATGATCGTCCACCATGGCGGCCCGGTTCGAGAGAGGTTTTTGCCTCACGAATTGATGGACCTAAGAGCGTAGGCAATTTCAACGTGAATTCGCATCCTTTTCCTAGGCCGGCACTCGAGGCAAGCAATCGCCCTTCGTGCAGCTCCACCAGATTACTGGCCAATGCCAGACCGATACCCAGCCCGCCGTAGGATCGGCCGAGCGAACCGTCGACTTGTGTAAAGAGCTCGAAGATGTGAGGGAGAAGTTCCGGTGCGATGCCGACGCCGTTGTCGCGCACGCGGATCACCGCCTCAGCTCCCTCTTGTTCGATACTCGCTCGAATGAGTCCACCATTGTCGGTGTACTTCGCCGCATTGTTGAGCAGATTAACAAGGACCTGCTCCATGCGAGCCGGATCTGCTTCCACCCAAATCGGCGTGGTGGGGAGCGATACCGAGAAATCATGTTTGCGTGCGTCAATAAACGGCCGGGCCGACTCGGCGGCGTGGTTAACAACAACGCGGAGATCGACCTGCTCTTTAGTGAGTCGCAATTTTCCTTTGGTGATCCTGCTGATGTCCAACAGATCGTCAACGAGTCCCACCATGATCCCCACCTGCCGATCGATGATGTTGCCGGCTTGCTCGATAATCGGATCGCTTGTCTTCATTTGCCGCAAGATATTGAGGGCGTTGACAATCGGCGAGAGGGGGCTGCGCAGTTCGTGGGAAAGCAAGGCCATGAATTCTTCCTTGCTTCGATTGGCTTCAGCGAGACTGTCTGCCCGCTCCCGTTGGGTCTCGGTCGCGGTACTTTCGGTGAGATCGTGCATCACGCGGGCGAATGATCGAGGCTCTTTATTCTCGTCGAACAACAAGGTCACGATTGACTGGCACCAAAACCGCGTACCGTCCTTGCGAACCTGCCAACGATTGCTAACTGCTCGGCCATTGTCTAGCGCCATCTTCAATTCGTACTCAGGCTGACCGGCAATAATATCTTCCGGCGTGAAGAATCGCGAAAAGTGTTGATAGATGATTTCGTTGGTTGCGTAGCCGTAAAAGTGTTCTGCCCCCGAGTTCCAACAGAGCAGTTCGCCATCAAGCCCGACCAAGAAAACGGCATACTCCATCGCATCCGTCGCCAGCAACTCAAATCGCTCATCCAGTTCTTGTGATGAGAGTGGGGTCATTTGTCCTGACATCATGGCTTCACCCTCCTGCGCGGTCCAGTGCTGCTCTCGCCATTGCGAGAGCCATCCTTCACGGATGGCAGATTCCCTAGGTGGCCGTTACCTTTGCCCAGAGTTGGCGGTCAGATAAAAGAAAGTGGACCATCCGGCCAATATGTTGGTGTTCAGTTTACAGTTTTGGCAAGGAAATAATAGTGAAGTATGTCCAAACAACCAGTTGGCAGGGATCGTCAACTTTCGGAGGAGGACGTCATTCATAGGCCAGCGACTCAATGTCCCTTCGAACGTCAGACTCGAATCGCTGAAAAAGTTGCCTAGATAATTTTCCCTAAAAAGTTGATTTTATTCTTACGGGAAGTGCTTAGATGGACTATTGGGTGTTTTCACCCTTAACTGAGGAATCTTGTCGCCAACAATCGCCGGCGGCGAACATTGATGGGCAGAGATCGGCTGCGTTAGCGACTGTTTCGTGAGTAATTTCGGGAGTTATTGCAGGTTTACAGAGCCGACGAATGTGAAGATTAGCGTTTAACCAAACCCCTGGGGAGCCAATCGAGTGTTTCGCTTGGGCTAAATCGGTGCCATTCCCACGCCTTT
>JBGTEU010000543.1:0-4572 GCA_041747595.1 Bythopirellula sp. | reverse complement strand
TGACTCGCAGCAGCAAGTCAATCCACTCTGGTGATCCCACCGGTTGGACCAAAGTCGTGTGAAACCGGTTGTACACGAATTCCGGTCGCAAGCCCAGCTCTCGGAAATTCTGGTTCTCTAAACTTTGCTCTTCTGCCAATTGAACATTCAACTCGTTGGGGCCGCCATCGAGGTAGGCCAGCGGCTGCGTTTGCACGATTCGATAGGAACCGGCCGACAATTCAGTGAACTCATAGAATCCAGTACTATCGGTGACCGCCTGAGTGGTAGTGCCAGTCGCGTTGTTGATTAGCGTAATGGTTACACCTGGAATCCCCTCCAGGGAATCGGGCGTGTTATTGTTGTTGGTATCGGCGAATACAAACCCAGATATTCGATCGGCGTCTCCCGGTTCCTCTGGGTCGATCGGACCCGCCACAATCGTAATCCGCCCATCGGTCGGATCCGGACCAGGGACAGGAGCAGGATTCACGGTGATCGTCCCTTCATTGAGGGACGCAGATACGAAATCCACTACGGTGTTGGCTCCAACGGATGCAGTTGCAAGCACCTGAAAGTTGAGGATCAGCAACGAACCCGAGATGTTGGGCAGTTCCTCTGCGGCTGATACAAAAACAAGTACAGATCCTGTAGCCCGATTAACGTTGGCGACGACTTGCGTTTCGTCGTCTGCCTCCCAAGCCGACCCGGCTGTGATACTGCCAGCATCCAGCGAAAGGACCAGGGGATCGTATTGGATACTGATCTCGGCTCCGCGCACGCCGGCGGCCGTATCGATCAAAATGGGAACCGAGACCTGTGCCCCCACCGCACCGGTCAAATCTTGGGGCATATTGACGGACGCCAGTAGTCTCCTCGACTCCAAATCCTCGAGCCACAGTCGTCGATTTAGCCAATTCACAATCAAACCTCCTCGGTTACTGCGGATCCAGCGGGATAGTGAGGTAAAGGGGAGTGCAGCAGTGTGGGCATTATCAAGCGGTGCATCACTGTAGACTACTTTGGGTACCCAGGTAGTTCCTCTGAATTGGGAACTTTCCGCCGTAAAGGGACACTAAACAACTGAATGCAATTAAATTCTTAGGTTTTTCGCCACTAGATCGCAGGCGATCTTAGTGGCGAAAGCCATCAAATGATGCACCTGCCATCGGATTATCGGGATTGCCACAAATTGGTGGGATTTGGCCATTTGGCAAGAAACTGACGATTGGCGAGACTTTATCAAAAAAAACAAATGAATTTGGTGGCAACGCGAATAACCGTCTGCTTTCTATATTGCTCGACTGTTTGCACGGCCTTTCCTTAGATACTAGCTATGTAAACTCACCGAAAACTTCTAAAAATTGCGGCAGTCGCCTGACCGAGGGTAGAATGAAAAAGCTCAATCAACGGCAAGTTGCATCAAGGCAAGGTAAATTTCGCCTTCAACTTCTTGACTGGGTAAAAGGTCCTCGCAGTATTCGAAAGCTGCGATTGGAGGCTCTGGAGGATCGCCGAGTGCTGGCGGTCGTAGTGGAAGCATTTGCTCCAACGCCGAACGGATTTACCGTTGAGTTGAGCGAAGAGATTCGGTTATCCAACCTTAATCTGTACGACTCTCAAAGTGCAGGCATGGGGGCTGCAGATGTGACGTTGAGTGGAGCCTCAGTCGGCGACGTGCGCGGCTCGCTGGTGGTCGACGGAACTCGGATGACGTTTGTCGCATCGAATGGCGTTCTCGCTCCTGATAACTACACGGCCACCCTCAGAAGCGCGGCCGATGCCATCGTGGATGCGGCGCTGGGACAATTGCTGGACGGCGAGTTCAACGGGCAGTTCCCGTCGGGCGACGGAACACCGGGTGGTGATTTCGTTTTCAGCTTTAGTGTTGGGGCTGTTCCGGAAATCATCGTGGGAGTTCCAAGTTTTGCACGTGGGCCATCGCAGGTGGTCAACGTTCCCGCCGTTGGTAGCGGACAGGCTCCTCTGGAAGATCTTCCCATACATTTTTCCGAGACGGCTGGAATCACATCGTTGACGATGACGATCACCTACGATCCGACTTTATTGACTGTGACCGATGTGAAGCGAGGTCCGGCTGCTCCCGCTGGTAGCCAAGTCGAAGCCAACCTCACTGTGCCGGGGCAAATCGTATTGGCATTCTTTTCGCTCGAGCCTCTATCCGGTGGGCCAGCCGACCTGTTGGTGATCGAAGCGAGTGTGCCGGAGGACGCGCAGTACGGCAGCGCTCAAGTGCTGCGAGTACAATCGATTGAAATCAATGCGGGCCAGTTGGACGCGGTGGGCCGCGATGCAGTTCACGTAGTGGCTTTCATCGGCGATGCCAACGGCAATCGACGATATGACGCGGAAGACGCCCGCTTGGTGGCGCGCGTCGGAGTCGGGCTGGATAGCGGTTTCGTTGGAGTGTCCCCCGAAGGTACTGGCGTCGATCAGACACGATCTTTCGCGACGATCGATCCAGAGATTATCGGAGACGTGACCGGGCTGGAGGGAATCAGCGCGCTGGACGCCAGCGATATATTGCGCCGTGTGGTAGGCTTGCCGACTCCAAACATCCCTGCACTGCCTGTCGCCCAGGCCCCTACCGGAATATCGCTGTCTTCCACTTCGTTTGCTGAGAATCTACCCATCGGCTCTGTTGTCGGTACCTTCACAACCACCGATCCCGACGTCGGCGATACGCATACCTATTCACTTGTGGCCGGTGCCGGTGATACTGACAATGCTAAGTTCTCGATTAGCGGCAATACTTTAGTCACCGCTACCACCTTTGACTTTGATACCCAAAGCACATTCAGCATCCGCGTTCAGACAACGGACTCTACCGGGCGCACTTTCCAGCGATTCTTTAATCTCAGTCTTACCGAGCAGAACCAAGCGCCCACGGAGATTAACTTGAGCAATCTGACGATTGCCGAGAACCAACCAGCGGGAACCGTGGTAGGTAACTTGACTACGGTTGACCCAAATGTCGCAGACACTCACACTTATACTCTGGTCAGTGGTGAAGGCTCAACAGGCAATGCGGCCTTCGCTATTTCCGGCAACCAATTGGTGGCGGCCCAGCCGCTGGACTTTGAAGCTCAGTCGTCCTATAGCATTCGCATTCGCAGTACCGATGCAGGTGGCCTGTTCGTCGAACAGGCTTTTGTGATCACCGTGACGGATGTCAATGAAGAACCGTCCTCGATCGCTCTGGATAACCTGATCCTCGCCTCGCCAGCAGCCGCAGACACGCTGGTGGGTAACTTGAGCACCACCGATCCTGACGCAGGCGATATTCACACCTACGCGCTGGTCAGCGGTGATGGCGATGATGACAATGCGTCGTTCACCATCTCCGGCAACCAAGTTCGAACCGCAGTGGAACTGGACTTTGATCAACAGAGCAGTTACAGCATCCGCATTCGCAGTACCGATTCGGGAGGGCTGTTCATTGAGCAGTTCTTTGTCATCACTTTGACCGATGGCAATCAAGCTCCAACGGAGATTTTGCTGAGCAATCTAACCGTTGCAGAGAACGAACCGGCGGGCACGGTAGTCGGCGTCTTCTCAACAGTCGATCCTGACGCGGGCGATACCCACACATACGCATTGGTCAGCGGAGACGACGACGAGGGCAATGCATTCTTCGATATCGTGGACGGCCAATTGGTCACCGTCCAACCGTTCGACTTCGAAACTCAATCGTCCTACAGCATTCGCGTTCGCAGTACCGATGCAGGCGGCCTGTTCATCGAACAGGTCTTTGTGATCACCGTGACGGATGTCAACGAAGCTCCAACCGAGATCGCTTTGAGTAATCTGTCAGTCGCAGAAAACGAACCAGCAGGCACGGTAGTCGGCGACTTTTCGACAGTCGATCCTGACGCGGGCGATACTCACACCTACACGCTGGTCATCGGGGATGGCGACGAAGGCAACACCTTCTTCGATATCGTGGATGGACAACTGGTGACCACCCAGCCGTTCGACTTCGAAGTTCAATCGTCCTACAGCATTCGCGTACGCAGCACCGATGCAGGCGGCCTGTTCGTCGAACAGGTCTTCATCATCACGGTGACGGATGTCAATGAAGCACCATCAGAAATCGAATTAGATAATAATACGGTGCCTCCTGGAGCCCCCGCTGGTATCGTAGTGGGATTCTTAAGCACGGTGGACCCAGACGAAAATGACTCGCACGTCTATAGTTTGGTCATTGGTGACGGCGATGATGACAATTCGTTATTTATCATCGTTGGAGATCAGTTGCGGACCAGTGTCGTTCTGAATTTCGATCCAGAAGCTAGCTACACTGTACGCATTCGGAGCACCGATTCGGACGGGTTGTTCATCGAGCAAATTTTTGTCATCTTCCCGGAACTCTAACGAAAGCTCAGAGCCTGATCCATGGGGGTCGGTTCCAAAGAAAAGGTGGCGAGTTGGCGCGCTCAGTCTGAACTCCAGTTCTAACGAGCAAGGTTTGTCGATCGGCTGTCGAAGTAGTTGCCAAACCTTGCTTGTCGCAAAGTCAGAACTTAAACGTCAGGCCAGCCTGCAATCCGTGTATCACGATTCCATTGGTGC
>JBGTEU010000542.1:0-1987 GCA_041747595.1 Bythopirellula sp. | reverse complement strand
TGAGCAACTCCTCCGCGATGCGAAGAAACTCGCTGCGGAGACGGGTCGGACACTGACCGCTGTCATCGAAGATGCCTTGCGCGTTGCCTTAGCCGGTAAAAAGCAGCCTTCAGAGAAGTCTGATTTTTTCCTCCCCACATTTGGCATGGGTGGCTTGATGCCGGGAGTCGATCTGGATAATTCCGCCGCACTGCTGGATATCATGGAAGCGGACGATGATCCTGTGTGATGTGAATATCTTCGTCTATGCAGCACGTATTGATTCGCCGGATCATGACAAATACCGCCGCTGGCTTGAGGACGTCGTTGAGCGTGACGAAGCATTTGGTGTCTCTGAGTTGGTGCTCAGTTCTTTCATGCGGATTGTCACTAGAGTGGGAATCTTCTACGTTCCATCAACATTGGATGAAGCGCTCGGATTTTCCACTGCACTGCGTGAGCGTCCCAATTGCGTTCTTATTTCGCCTGGTCCCCGCCACTGGAATATCTTTGTCGACCTTTGCCGCAAGGTAAACGCTAAGGGAAATCTTGTCCCCGATGCTTATCTCGCCGCGCTCGCTATTGAATCGGGTAGTGAATGGATAAGCACCGATCGGGATTACGCCCGTTTTCCCGGACTCCGTTGGCGACATCCGCTCGACGCGCGTTAATAACTCAAGCCGACCCGCGCGAACAGCGTGTCGTCCAAATCGACGTCCGGCATCCCGCTGCTGAACGACAATTGACGGGCAAAGACGTAGCCCACTTCAAAACGACGGGTGATCCCTGCCGTGAGTTTCCGTTCGTAGCCGGCCAGCACGCGCACGTCACTTGAGGCTAAGCGTTCTTGCACTCCGCTCGTGGGATGTTCGATCGACCAAAGCCCCCCGGCGAATTCGCCGCCGATGTAGGCCCAGCGTTCGTCGCCGTTCGCGGGATCGCTCCACGGCAGTTGCCAAGCAACGCGTGGACGTGGAAAGATCAACTCATAGGTTATCGCGGGAGTTGGAGCATAAACAAAACCTACGACCGGTAAAACTCTTGCCTCGCCAATGTTGACGTACGCGGCCCCTAAGATCCAGTTGACCCCCGATTCCGCTTGGTAAATCGCGAGCCCCCGACCCAACACCATAAAGGCGTCGCCGTTGTCCCCTTCATAATCGCTGAAATGACCGAGCGTCACCGCGACGTCCATCGCCCAGGGTCCGTTGGCGATCTTACGAATGTGGCGGAATTCCACCGACGCGTCGTATAGCTTGTCGGGCAAATCGAAGTTCGCGGCCCCATCCAAATAGTGAACCGCGTAACGGGGGGTGATAATCAGGGGCGTATCAATGCGAAAGAAAGGAAAGCCGAACACGACCGCCGCTTCGAGATCGCCCCAGCCGAGGCTGTCGTCTTCCAACTGTGGCAGCCAAGTTCCCGCGAACACCACCTTCTGAAAGATGCCGTCGCGCGTTCCGGGAGGCAATTGGGGGCCCGTCTCCGCGGCCAATTCCTCGCCAAGGGGAACCATATCGGTCGACACACCGGCGACCCGCACGGCTTGGTCCGTTGTAACCACGGTTTCCAGGTCAACCGGCTCGGTCTCCTCGACCCAATGATCGAGAAGCATCTCAGGCTGATAGGGGACACGGTCTTCGACGACGGTTCCGCCCCAATTTCCGTTCGGCACGGCAGCCAAAGTCCAAGCAGCGGAGCAGCCAAGATAGAACACTCCGGGGACGGCACAAGCCCACCATAATCGACAGCGCCAAAAGGTGGAAAGTGTCGTCATGTGCTCGCTCAAAAGTCAAAACCGGCTCGCAGCATGATCGTGTCGTCTAAGTCCAGTGTTGGTGAGCCCGAACCCGCATAGATGATCTCGCGATCGAACACGTAACCTACTTCGAAATGCCCGCGGGCCTGTGTTTGCGTCTCCCATTCAATGCCAAAGATCACGCGGCTGTCGTTGATATCGATATCGGCGCCGACGAAGTCGCGTTGCTCGGTCCCACGCCCCCCGCCG
>JBGTEU010000541.1:0-5657 GCA_041747595.1 Bythopirellula sp. | reverse complement strand
GCGGGATTTGCGCGGCTCACACCGCTGGGCGGCCGATGCTGTAGTATTTGTAGCCTCGCCGCTTCATGCGGTCCGGTTCGTACAGGTTGCGGCCGTCGAAGATCACCGGCGACTTAAGCAGTTGGTACATCTCGGCGAAGTCCGGCGAATGGTAGTCTTTCCACTCGGTCATGATGCACAAGGCATCGGCCCCCGCGAGCGCGGGCATTTGCAGGTCGAAGTAGGTGAGTTTGTCACCATAAAGTTTTCGCACATTATGGATCGCTTCGGGATCATGAACTTGCACTTTGGCACCAACCGAAAGCAAGTGGTCGATGAGCGTCAGAGCGGGCGCTTCGCGAATGTCGTCGGTGCGGGGCTTGAACGCCAGACCCCAGACGGCGATCTTTTTGCCTTTGAGGTCACCGCCAAAACAAGACTTCAGTTTTTCAATCATCACGTTCTTTTGGCAATCGTTGACGGCATCGACGGCGCGCAACATGCGAGGTTCCATGCCGAGCTCTTCGGCCATCGACGCCAGGGCACGCACGTCCTTGGGAAAACAACTGCCGCCGTAACCGACGCCGGGAAAGAGAAACGCGAAGCCGATGCGGCTATCATGGCCGATGCCGCGGCGAACGTCGTTGATGTCGCCCCCCATGCGTTCGCAGAGATTGGCCATTTCGTTGATGAAACTGATTTTGGTCGCCAGCAGCGCATTGGCCACGTACTTGGTCATCTCCGCACTTTCGGGGGTCATTACCAAGAATGGGTGTTCCGTCCGCAGAAAGGGCTCGTAAAGTTGGCGCAATACGTCGGCGGCTCGCTCGCTGCGGACTCCGACGACCACCCGGTCGGGCTTAATGAAATCGTCGATCGCCGCCCCTTCTTTGAGAAACTCAGGGTTGCTAGCCACTTCACATTCGCGGCCCGTGAGTTCCTTGAGCATCGCAAAAATGCGAGCGTTCGTGCCGACGGGTACGGTACTCTTCGTGACGACGACCGCGTCTTTGTGCAGAAGGGGTGCGATCCCTTGCACGACTTTCCAGAGCGCAGAAAGATCGGCACTGCCGTTGGCTCCTTGGGGAGTTCCGACGGCCAAGTAAACAATCTCGGCAGGCGTGACGGCCGCCGCGAGATTGGTCGTGAAGGTGAGCCGCTTGACGCTGAGATTGTGCGCGACCATATCTCCCAATCCCGGTTCAAAGATAGGGATCTCTCCGCGGCTCAGCGCAGCCACCTTCGCCTCGTCGATGTCGACGCACGTCACGTTGTTGCCGCTGTCGGCAAAGCAAGTGCCCGTGACCAATCCCACATACCCCGTGCCGATGACCGCAATTTCCATGGAAGAGCTTTTCACCTTTCGTGTTTATCGTCGCAAAGCCTCAACGGCTCTTTCAACCAGCATAGTTGGTCTCGGCGGGGAGGAAAACATGCCAGGATTCTTGGAACGATTTCGCGCGGTCTTTTAGGCCGATTGGCCGAACTAGTCCGATTTTGCGGCGGCCTTAATAGTTGGAACTGCCGTAAAAGGGGGCGGCAGGCACACCCGTGCGCTCCTGCACCATCTGGGCGATGGCGTCCACCTGTGCGTCGTCGAGCGGCGTGACAAAACCCTCCGCTGGGCGTCGAGCCACGGTATAAATCTGCACCAAGCTGAGTAGGCCGCCCGCCACGATGATCTCCTGCAACCTGTCGCAAAACGCGGCGATTTCTTCCTGCGAAGGACCTTCGCCCGCCACTCGCATGAAAAGCGATTGAATTACGAGCGGTCGTACACGAGCAGCGGCGGTGATGTTTTCCAAAATCCGCGTAAAAGGTATCGGCGTGCGATCGATGAGCTGGAAATACTCCGCCGTGCCGGCATCGAGTTTGGCCCAAATCTCACCGTGGTTTTCATCGAGAATCGCCAACCCGCGCTGGACGTGAGGCCGGTGGAACATACTCGCATTGGTGATGAGCACCATTTTCACGTCGTCGAGGCCGAGTTCTCGTTTGAGCGCCGCGCACGTTTCGATGATCGTGTCGAAGTTGCGGTAAGTAGTCGGTTCGCCGTCGCCGGAGAAAGCGATGTCGTTGAGCCGCCGCAAGGGAGGAGGCGTGTCGCGGAATTTCGCCGTTTCGTAGATTTCACCCGAAGCGACGACCTGCAGCACTTCGCGGAGTTCGGCCACAAGGGCATCGAGTTCGACAAACTGCGTTTCGCTCTGCGTGGTGCGATCGACCTGGCAATAGATGCAATCGAAGTTGCACACCTTGTCGGGATTGAGATTCACCCCCACCGAAATACCGCGCGAACGCCGACTCAAAACCGGATAAACGAACCGGTAGTGTTCGAAAGAGCGTTCGTGCAGCGTGTGGAGTTGGTGGGCCGACATATTCCCATGATACGCCAAGCGGCCATGCTTGGCGAATAGCGAGGAACCGTGGAATCTTTACGCCGCGGCGGGTTGATTCAGATGCGCCAGACGGCAGAAAAGTTCGCACCTGCTCGCTAATTCGTCAAAAGTCCCCACATCGACTATTCGGCCCTCGTCCATCACGACGATACGGTCGGCGAGCACCAGCGTGTTTGGCCGGTGAGTGATCATGAAGGCCGTGCGATTCTTGGCAAAACGCTCGAGCACGACGTGGATGAGTCGTTCGCTTTCGACGTCGATTTGGCTCGTCGCTTCGTCGAGGATCAAGATTTCCGGATCGCGGAGAATCGCCCGAGCAAGCGCAAGGCGTTGGCGCTGGCCTCCCGAGAGTCGATTGCCACTCGGTCCGCACATTGTTTGATAACCCTCGGCAAGCGTGCCGGTGACAAAGCGATGGGCGTGGGCTTGTTTGGCGGCTTCGATGACTTGCTCTTCGGTCGCCTCGGGCGAGCCATAGCGAATGTTGTTGGCCACCGTGTCGTCAAAGAGGAGCGTTTCTTGGGTGACGACGCCGATGCGGCTCCGCAGGTCTGAAAGCCGCACGTCGCGCAGGTCGATGCCGTCAATGGTTACAGCGCCGGCGGTGGGATCGTAAAACCTCGGCACGAGATTCATCAGAGTCGACTTGCCACAGCCATTGGGACCGACGATGGCGATGGTCTCGCCGCGCTCAACTTCAAGGCTCACCTCGTTGAGTACCAGTTCGCTCGACTTGTAAAAGAAAGAGACATTCTGAAAGCAAATCTTGCCGAGTTCTTTGGGTAACCGTACCGGTTTGCTTGCAATTTTCAGTTGCGATGTGCGGTCGAGCAGTTCGTAGACCCGGTCGCTGGCTGCCGCGGCACGTTGGATGTAGTTGAATACGCCTGACAATCGCCGTACCGGTTCGATAAGTCCAACCAGCAATGCGTAAAACGCCGTGAGCATGCCGTGGGAGAGCGGATTCTCGCTCACGCGGATGCCAAACAAATGCGTTTGTTGATTGAGCACCAAATAACCGCCTGCCATGATGACCGCTACGATGAGCACCAGGCCGATTCCCTCGGTAAGCGGACTCACGAGCGAATCGTAGAAGGCGATCTTCATCGACCGGCGATAATACTGCCGCGAAATGCGGTGAAAGCGGCTCCGCTCGTGCGATTCCATTGTGAAGGCTTTGATCACCTTGACGCCGTCGAACGACTCTTCCAAATGGTCGTATACGGTGGACAACTCTTGCAGGGCCCGGCGGTTCGCCCGTTTGAGCGATTTGGCCAACCAGTGAATCGCATAAGCCCCCGGCGGCGCGCATATAAGCGTGATCAACAGCAATTGCCAACTGATGAGGGCCGCGCCAATGAGGCAGGCAATCATCTTGAGCGGCTCGCGGATCCCCATGCCATAGAGCGATTGCGTTCCCAGACCGACCCACTCCATGTCGGAAGTGAAGCGGGTCATGAGATCGCCGTTTGTGGTCTGGCGGAAGGTTCCTAGATCAAGCCGTAACGTTCTGCGATAAAACTCCTTGCGAAGTTCCAGTGTGGTAAGATTGCCGAGTTTCGCCACCAGCCAACTATTCAAAATGCGAAGCACGTCTTTCAGGAGCGTGCTGACGATCAGCACGCAGCAAATCAAGACGAGCGTGCCGAAGGGCGTCGCCGGGAGCCATGCGGTCGCCACCGGCAACACCCATTCCAAACTGGCGAGCCAATGAGCCGAGGCTGTGCGTTTGAGTTCGAGCGACTCAAGTTTACTTTTAATCGCGGGATCATCGGCAATTTTCAGTTGCTTTTGCGCGGCGGCGATTTCGGCATCGAGTTCGATGATCTGCTTGCTCGAGTTGTCGATCCAATCTTCGACGAGTGTTGGAATCGACTTGCCGTGCATCACCCCGTCGACGACCGGCATCAGGGCCGAAAAGTTTGCGGCCCACAAAAACGCAATGCCCAACGAGCATAACACCGACGCGATCACCGTCTTGCGGTAACGCAGGGGAATGCGAGCAACGCGCGCAAAATTATTCATGGACCATCCTTGATCGCGGGAAATCGTGTCGGCAGTGCCAAGGGTTCTAACAAATTCCATGAGTGCGACCAATATCGCTGGATCGGCAAGCCCGTTTCAGCGGCCGGCGCGCTGCTAGCATCCGCCTGGGGCAACTCTGCCGAATTGTTGGATTCTACCGATTTTTGCGCCGATACCAATTTTACGAGGTTGTTCCCCACGGCGTGCTAAACCCGCGCTGCCCGCTGCGAGTGAGAAAGATTGGGTTCTCACCGCCTACTCCAGAACAACGAACCGCCTCGCTTTCAGGGGGATTTCTGATGAAACAATTCTTGTGTGTCGTTGCCATGCTTGCGCTGGCGACAACCGGCTGTGCCGGAAATCGTATGATGGGCTGCAACGGCCAGGCGTGCGGCGTGTTGACTTCGCAACGGGCACCACGCCCAAATATCCAGCGTAACCTGTGCAACGAAACGATGCTGTGCTCGGCCGATGGCTGTTGCGACACTTGCTGCGATCCTGGTTGCGGGGTCTGTTGCGAACCTGAGTGTGGTTGCTGTGAACCGGGATGCGGCGTCTGCTGCGACCCGTGTTGCGGTGCCGATGGCTGCTGCGGTGCCGATGGCTGCCGCGTCGGTGGCAACTTCAACGGAGGCAGCTGCCCCTGTGGAAGCAACTGTGCCTGCGGAGCCAACGGTAACGGAGGCAACTGCGCCTGTGGAGCCAACTGTGCCTGCGGTGGCAACTGCAATTGCAATGGCGGAGTTTGCCACGGCATGGTCGGCGCGATCGCAAGCGGCTTCTGCCCTCATGCCGGCGGATATCCCGAGTCGTACAACTTCAACCCCGGTCCACCAACCGGCCAGACCGCGTATCCGTACTACACGACCCGCGGTCCGCGTGACTTCTTGCAAAACAATCCCCCCTCGATCGGCCCTTATTGAGCCGCGGCCTTTCTTGAGCCGTAGCTTTTTTGAGCCGGTGAGGCGATTGAATTGCAGCAAAACTTAGAGGCAGTTTAGCTAAAAGGGATTGCCGCTAATTGGATAGCCAGCCGCCCGTGCAAGGATGCACAAAGGGCGGCTGGCTTTTTTTGTACAACTAACGCTCCATTTACTAACAACCAACGACTAACGACTTACAACTTCTGCTTGGCCTGTTTGCCTTGTTTGCCTTGTTTGGCCCGCGCAGTTTCGTTCCCTTGAGTTTCTCATTTCAAGACGGTCAAGACGGTCAAGACGGTCAACTTGGCAGCGCAGTTTTTCGCGGCCAGCT
>JBGTEU010000540.1:0-5543 GCA_041747595.1 Bythopirellula sp. | reverse complement strand
AATTCCTCGCTGCTGATGTTGTAGATCACCAGCCGCGGCCGCGCGAGCAGCACCGCCAACCAAATGCAAAGCCAATATAGCAGCAACAGAAACATCCACACATAGCTGCCGAACTCCGCGGAGGCGGCCTCGGGGCGAAAGAGCTCAATTGGCCCGAGAAAGACCAGCCCGGAAAGCGCGACCCCCAGCGTTGCGAGATCCGCGCCTCCCGAAGTGAGAAACGGTTTGCGCCGCGCGTTGAGAATTCCCAACAGCAGGCAGTACGAAGCCAACGGCAGCAGGGCGATCGTCAAACGCAAAGGGTCGGGGAGCATGCTGTTATGCTAACGACGGCGAGCGGGGGACGTAAGTCCCCTGCAGGTGTAATGCATGGGCCCTGCAGGTGCAATGCAGGGGACTGACGTCCCCCGCTCGCCTTGGGTTATTCGGCGGAACGGAGCCATTCGAGCATCACGAGTCCCACCTTGCCGAGCGATTCCGCCGAGCAGCGACCGGGGGTGTCGTTCGTAGTGTGCCAAAAGCTGTTGGAGGGGTCGGGGTAATGAAAGTCGATCACGTTGCACACGGGAATTCCCGCGATCTGATAGAGAGGCAAATGATCGTCGCGGACTTCATAACCAATTCGCGGAATGAATTCGGTCACGCCCAGTCGCGCCGCCGTGCCCCAGATCCCTTTCACGATGGGCCGGGTTTCTGGCCAAGTCATGCTGTGGCGTTCTTGAAAAATACTCAACTTGCTGTCGCCGACCATGTCGAGGAGCACACCGGCGATATATTCGAAATCGCGATCACCTTTAGAATACTCACGGGCAAAATGCTCGCTACCCAAAAAAAAGCGGTCCCGCCGATCGTTGTAAACCATTTCCTCGGCGTCGAAGAATACGAAGTCGATACCATAGCGATCAGGAACCGTTTGCATGTGGTGCCCCAGTTCCATCAGCACGGCAACGCCACTCGCACCGTCGTTGGCGCCGAGAAAAACACCTTCGCGGCGCTTGCGGGGATCGGGGTCCTGATCGGGCAGTGGCCGCGTATCATAATGAGCGCAGAGCAAAATCCGCTCGGTGCTTTCAGGGTGCCAGTGGACGATCATATTGGAGAGCGGCACGGGCTTTCCGGTGAGGGGGTGTTTCGCCGTCAAGCGTTGATACTCCACCTCAACGCCAAGTTGTTTGAAATGTTTTTCCAGCAGTTCCTGTTGTTGCAGCATTCCTTTGCTACCGCTCATGCGGTTGCCATAGGAGCAAATCTCTCGCAGATATCCATAAGACCGGCGACCATCAAAGTCCGAGCGCGTCTCCGTGGGAGGCTGTGCTTTTGCGCTTCCGCTGACCAGAATCGCGAGTGATACCAGAAAAAGAATGCGGATAATCATACACCAATTATAGAGCACAGCGTTGGGACGAACGAGGAGAATTCCTTTGCCAGCGATCCTTGAGCAAAAGAGCGGTTTCGGACACTGGAGATTCGGACGCGAGGAGTCGTTCGCAGACGATTTGCGCGCAGCGATGGGCCTCGTCGATTTGTTGGGGAGGCAGGCTCAAGCGGCTCGATCTATCCCAATCAGCAAAACAGGTGATCCACTTTTGCTCGCACAGACGTGCCATGCCGCGCGTCACGCGACCCGCTCGCTTGCAGGGGACAGTCAGGACGCCGACCGCTGCGCCACTGGTGAGCGATTCATAAACCATCGAAACACTGTCTTCGCTGACCCACACCTGCGACGAGTGGGCGAGTTGCTCGGGAACCCAAGCAGCAGAGGTTTGTTCATGAGGAACAACTGTCAAATTCGGTGCTTTAAGCGCCGACAACATCGCGGCAAAGTCGGCAGGGGTGCGTCGCGACGTTGTCAATTGCCATTGAACAGACGATTGTTCTGTAACAATCTCGGCGACTTGCTCGAGCATTTCGTCGTTGTTCCAAGCGTGAGATCCCGAGGGACCGCCAATCAATATCAAGCCTAGATTTTCTTCATGACGTTCGGAAGGGTGAATGATGTTGAGCACGCCCTGTGTCAAAATAACATTGTCCCGCGCGGCGAGATCGTCACTCTCCGGCGTGAGGCAGAGATCGAAGCATGCGGCAGGGAGCGTTGGTTTGCCCAAGAGAATTGTTTTGCCGCCACGGGCGCGTTTTGCGGCCAACAGGGCCAAGTGCGTTCCGTGGCCTGCGCCCACGATGAGATCGGGATTCGGCAGGTCGCGCGCCGGCGGGAAGTCAACCCATAGCCACGACCAAAGGCTTTGCCAGCGCGAGGGAGATTTGATTTCAAAGGTTTCGAGGGGAACACATTCCGCCAAGGCGTTGACAAGTCCCCGCGACTGATTGAGGTGGCCGGCTTTTTCGTCTGTTATCCGCCAGACGATTGCGGGTCGTTGAGACATGGTGAGCCGATCAATGATAGGTTTGGTAAAAGCGTTTAATAGAAGCACTTCACGCAGTTTTTGTAGACAGCGAATTGTTGTTGCTCGCTGTCACCAAGGGCGGGACTTTATAGCTGGTGCTGGCAGAATGCCAGAGCAATCGAACCACGCGTCGGGTAAACGCATGGGCGGCAAGTGACGCAGTCGGCTGATTTTGCTAGCTCTTAGGCAAGCGTATGTTGCAGTTGCGAGAGGTAGGTATGAGCAAGTCCCGTGGCGATACCGGCAGCGATCATCTCATGGAGATGCGCTTTGTCGAGGAGTGCTTCGGCTGTCGTAAGGCTCTCGACGATTGGCTTGGTGGGAAAATAACTCACGCCTTCATAATTGGCGATGTCATGGAGCTCGGCATTATGACGTAGTAGTTGATGGTTGCGCTCGAGGTTGTCCCGTACGGGAGGATTTCCCCAGAGCACGATCCATACTTCCGGATTCAACCGGCGGGCCGTTTCAATAATTTGCTCGATGTGGTGACGATAATCGTCGAGCTCAGCCGTGGGGCCAAAGTTCATCAAAATCAAATCGGCAGGTTCGGTAAGCTCGTTGATGAGCTCCAGACCCTCGCGGGGCGTGCCGGCGGGCACTCCCAAAAACTGTTGTGCCACGGGATAGCCGGCTTGTTCCAGGCAGCGGCCGAACTTGCGTGCGATGGTCTTGCCGATTGGAGGTTTATTGCCTTGGGCATCAGCCGAGCTAAGAGAGACAATACGAAGTGTGGATTGCATGAGAGTGAGCGACATAGCAAATACCGAGAGGAATTCCTTTGTGGTTTTAGGGAAGCTGTCAACATGTGTCAGATACTTACGCAGCTCGCAGAGCCCGCCGCAAACTGTTCGCGTCTCCCACGTCGCCGTAGTGCAATTGCAATTGCGCGTCGGGATTGTGCGGATCGACATAGAGATGCTCGATGCGCGTCGTGTTGATGTTCGAAGAGCGGCGGATCAGGCCGTGTACCGTGTATCCCTTGCTCAGCAAGAGCTCGGCAAGATAGCTGCCATCCTGGCCGGTAATGCCCGTGATCAGAGCGGTTTTTCCCTGCATGCTGCAATCCTTTGCTGAGCACGTGAAAGCTGATTGGGACGAGCCTACGGGAGCCGAGAGATCGGGTCAACCTCGGCAAGCAAAAGTTTTTTACGCGGCCTGACTGCGTTTCACGTGGCGATTAAGCATGCGCGTTCGGACGTGTTCGAAGCCAAAACGCACGGCGTGCAACGGGCTGCGGCGGCGGCTCCGCTTGCGGCTGTAAATGCAAGCACCGGGCACGGGTCGCGCCTGAGGATCGAATCGCCGTTCCACTTCGTGGGCGATAATCGCGAACATGTTGTATTCTTCGAGCACCAAGCGGCGCGCCTCAAGAATTGCTGGCAGACGGCGTTCGAACTGTTTGGTTGCTATCGCATGGCGAATAATCTTCGCGGCACTGTCGGGATCGGCGATATCAATCGGAATAAAGCTTTCCGCGGGAAAATATTCCGCCGCGTTGGGACAACCGTAGTAAAACGGCAGTGTCACCCCCAAAAACGAATCGGCAAGTTTCTCCGTCCAATGATGCCGACCGATGTGATTTTCGATGGCAATGTGATATCGAAACTGATCGAGTGCATCCGCCTTGTCGGCAATATCGCACACGCCGCGGCCGAAAACTTGCAGCTCGGGCATCAACTCTTTGAGCCGCATGGTGAAGTGATACCGCTTGGCGTGTACTGTATTATTCTGCTTTTTATTCGAGCAAATCGTCGAAACGTCGGCCGTTTTCTGTAGCGGTGGATTGCTGGCGATTTCATCGTAAGACCGCGTACATCCCGCGGCGAGGCCGTACATCCAGCACAAGGAGGGTTGCGTGTAAATGGCTTGCCGATTGGTAATCGCCCAAGGCTCTTGGCTGGTGATGATCACGCCAAACTGTTCGAGAAAATCGTAGCCGTAGGTTTTTACGGTCGAAGGCTCGAGCGTGATAAACAGCGTGTGATCGGGCGCGCAAGCAAGCGGCTCGATGCGGGTTGAAAATCGTTTGCCGGAGAGCGGCGCCAAATCGTCGTAGACGGCAAGCCAATCATACTGCCGACATTCGGGGTCGAAAACAAACCGACAGTCTCCCCATTGGTGGCAGTTACCGGGAAGTTGGCGACGAATAAAGTGGTTGTCGGCCGAAAGATGCCCCTTCCACATAAACTTTACGGTAATGGTCTTATCAGACGTGGTCATGCTGGCAACAGGGCTAAGTGAACGCGAATCAGTGGCGCTTAGGATAAATGGCCCCGCAAACCGCGGCAACATGAACCTGATGTGCTAGCTTGCGGGAGTTCGCTTTACGAAAAATCCGCGGAACGGTACTATCACCCGCCAAATTGCAATTGTCCGTGAAAAGATTCGAGTGCAGTCATGACGCGAGATTCCGACAAGCTGGCCTTCGTTGTTCCGACGAGAAATCGCCCCCAATTCTTGCGCCGGTTGCTCTGTTTCATGTCACAGTTTCCATCGCAGGGATCCGTTTTGATTGCCGATTCCAGCGATCGCGCGCACCGCAGCGAGAACCAAGAGCTTGTTCGGCAGTTTTCGCAAAAGCTTGACGTGCGGTACGACTTCATCGATCAGAATATCATCGCCAAATGCGTCGCTGCGATTAGCAAACTTGATACGCCCTACATCGCATTCTGTGCCGATGACGATTTTCTCATGCCCGCGGCGGTTGCCGAGGGCGTGAATTTTCTCGAAACGAACGCTGGCTATGCTTGTGCCCAAGGCCTAATGGTAAGCGTGATTTCCTCGAGGAACAATCGCTGCGATCTCATTCGCGGCTTTAATATCGACAGCGACAGCGTGCTCGAGCGGTACGACCAGATGTCGCGCTACTGGTACTCGACCTACTACGCGGTGTATCCCACGGCGATTCTTAGGGAAAGTTTTCGCGTGGCCGTGATGAGCCCTCGTTACGAAAAGGCCCGCATTTATCCAGAATTGATGCACTCGCTAATGACGGTACTGCAGGGGAAAGTGAAATTCCTCAATCAAATCTACAACGTGCGGCAAGAACACGCGGGGAATGAAAGTCGCGTGTCCAAGCGAGTCCAAGACTTGGCAAACGGTGCCACCTACTACAAAATTTTTCGCAATCTCCTG
>JBGTEU010000539.1:0-2441 GCA_041747595.1 Bythopirellula sp. | reverse complement strand
TGGGTCGCTGGGACTGGGTCGCCTAAGCGACCCGTCCGACCAGTCCTCAATCAGAGAGATTCTAAGCGATAACCCTTGATGCAGGTTTACTTTATCTCGGCGGCAAGGTTTAGGACAATTGCTTCTGTCGGCACGATCCTGCCGAATGGTCGGAGGCTTGCCGTAAGATCACTTGATTTGGTGCCCTCTTTTGCACTAATGATTGACACGTTAACTCTTTTTCGCGTAAACTATTAGAGTATTTTAGTCCCTGGGCAGATGGAAGGCACCTCGCAACTCGATTCGTTCGGGTCAACTCGATTCATCGGGTCAGCCTCGTTCGAGGCTGATAAGACCAGTCGGTCTGTGGCTCACCAGATCCTTTGGGATGATGGGGTCTCACGTATTTGGTGGTCCAAGCTGTTGGGGCCGAGAGCGCTTGTCCGTCCGCAAGGGCGGCCCACGTTTATTTTAAGTGGGTCATTGTTTGGTTGTCTTATTTTTTTCTCATTCCTGTTTTTTGTAGAGGAGGCATCTTATGGATGCGAACAAGGCAAAGCGAGGGTTTACCCTCGTCGAATTGCTGGTGGTGATCGCCATCATCGGCATTTTGGTGGCGTTGTTGCTGCCTGCGAACCAGGCGGCACGCGAAGCGGCACGACGCAATTCGTGTTTGAACAATATCATGAATATCAGTTTGGCGATCCACAACTTCGCGGATCGCAAGGGCGGCCAATTCCCCCTGGCCTCGACCGCGTTCTATCGACGCCAAGCTGCCATAGGAACAATTCCTACGGCCGGTTCGGGCCAGGGTCCGGTCCAGGATCACTACAGTTGGCTGTTCCAAATTTTGCCTGAGATGGAAGCTGTCAACTTGTACAATCGTACCCGTGATGCCACGCTTCCAACAGGTGTAACCACGGCCTTAGGTACGGCTGGCACGGGTTCCATTAGGTTAATGAGGGGACCGTTCGCCCCCACATTGAACCAATGCGTGAATGTTTTGGGCGTTGATCCTCCCCCGGCGGGTCAGTTGGCTTATGCCTTCCAACAACAGGTGGAAGCCTACGTTTGCCCCAGCTTCCCGGGCAGCAATGAGTGCAAGAGCAATCCCTTTGGCACTGCTCTCACCCGCGTGGCAGTCGGCAACTACGTGGCGATTCCCTCGACCCACTACAACACCGACGGTGCAACAGGTGCGACTGGTGCCCAGGATAATGGGGGTACTACTCCAGGATCACTTTATGACAGTCAAACGGGTCCAAATGCCTTAAAGCAGTTGGCTGGCAACGGTGTCATCGCGTTCGCTCAGAATACTCTGCCAGCGGCAAATCCACAAAGTGCGGCCGTCAGCATCTTGGAAGTGCAGCGTCGTCCTTCGGGCGTGACCTTCGCTGGCATTCGTGATGGCACGGCCAACACGGTTATGTTCGCAGAATCACGAGAAGAGACTTGGGCCTCGTGGATCAGCGGCTTGACACAGTATGTCGTGGCGGTCGATCCAGGCAATGGAAGGCCGATTGGCAAACCGCCTGTCTTGGCCGGTCAGATTGCGGTATTGGGTTGGGCCAACAGTGCTGAAGGTAGAACTGCGCTCAACGTAGGTAACGACGTGAAGCGGCTTGGCGGTCCGGCAAACGCACAGGTTACGGATGCAAATGGAAATATTTATCAGAAGCCATATATTCATAACGCCTCTGGCGGCGTAACTGCTCGTATCTTTGGCCCGAGCAGCGGTCATCCCGGCACCGTCCAACACGCCTTTGCCGACGCCCATGGCAAGAGTATCAACGACGACGTTGATCCGAATGTCTACGTGCGTATCTGCACTCGTGCGGGTAACGAGGTTGTGGAAGTCCCCTGATCGTGGGAATTGTTGTTAACTAAACGAGCGTCGTGGTGCGAGAGAATCGCACCACGACGTTTTTATTTAACGCCACGCTTTTTTCATGTCATCCCGAGGGAGCCCTGGCGACCGAGGGATCTGGGTTGCACAATGAAAGAAGATTCTTCAGTCGCCGAGGCTCCCTCAGAATGACACAATCTTCAGAAATCACTTGCAGCGACGTCAAGACGCGCCTCGATCGGGGCGACAACTTCCTGTTGCTCGATTGTCGTGAGGAAGACGAATATGCCGTCGCTCACATCGCCGAGGCAAAACTGCTGCCGATGAGCCAGATCGCCGAGCGCGTGGGGGAGATCCAAGCGTGGAAATCGGAGCCCATCGTCGTCCATTGCCACAAGGGGGTCCGCAGCCTGCGTGTCACAAGCTGGCTCAATGCGCAAGGCTTCGAGAACGTTCAGTCGATGGCGGGAGGCATCGATGCCTGGTCGGAGGAAGTCGACCCCGCCGTGCCGCGGTATTAATTCGCTATTCCATTAGCCGCGACTCAACGAGTCGCGGGGATTGGAAGTTTCGCCCATCGTCACTACAATAGATCGCTTCGCGCCGGAGTGGCGGA
>JBGTEU010000538.1:0-5307 GCA_041747595.1 Bythopirellula sp. | reverse complement strand
GGAATGGTCGTCACGGAGAACGTGTTGGAGACAATCGCCCAATACCTGGGAGTTGATGCCCTCCAAGTGCGGCAAGCCAACGTCTATGGCGTCGACAGCCGCAACGTCACTCCTTACGGCCAAGTGATCGACAAGAATCATCTCCCCGAGATTTACACAAAGCTTGCCGAGACTTCGGAGTACCAACAGCGCCGCGCTGAGATTGGGGAGTTCAACGCGAAATCGCGGCTCAAGCTACGGGGGATGGCACTCACAGGGATCAAGTTCGGCATTTCGTTCACGACAAAGTTTCTCAATCAGGGCAATGCCTTGGTCAACGTCTACACCGACGGCACGGTACAGGTAAGCACGGGTGCCACGGAAATGGGACAAGGGGTGAACGTCAAAATCAAGCAATTGGTCGCGGATGAATTTGCCATCGATCCGCAGTGTGTGATCGTGATGGCCACAAGCACCGAAAAGAACAACAACACATCGCCCACCGCGGCGTCGGCCAGCACCGACCTCAACGGTGCCGCGGCAGTGATTGCCTGCCAGCAAATCAAGGCCCGCTTGCGAGAATTTGCGGCCGAGCATCTGGCCGACAGCGAATCGGGGTTGGTTGCCTCGCCCGAGCATATTGTGTTTGAAGAGGGCCAGGTCTACGACAGCCGCCAGCCACGCGTGCGGGTTGCCTTCGGGCAATTGTGCGACGATGCTCGCCGCGAGCGGGTCGACCTGGGGGCCCGCGGTTTCTTCGCCACGCCGGGGATCGACTTCAATCGCGAAACGGGTCGCGGCACGCCCTTCTTCTATTTCACCCAAGGGGCGGCAGTCGCCGAAGTGGAGATCGACCGCTTTACCGGCGAGATGCGGGTTCTTCGATCTGATTTGTTGATCGACATCGGCGAGTCGATCAACCCGGGAATCGATCGCGGGCAAATCATTGGTGGTTACATCCAGGGAATGGGCTGGGTTACCAACGAGTGCTTGGTTTACAGCGAGCGGGGCGAGCTATTGTCGCACTCGCCGACGACTTACAAGATTCCCGCGATCACCGATATCCCGCCGATTTTCAATGTGGATTTGCTTCCCAACAGCGATAACACCCAGAATGTCCGCAGCAGCAAAGCCGTCGGTGAGCCGCCGTTGATGATGGCGATTGCCGTCTGGGCGGCGGCCAAGAACGCGCTCTCCTATTTAAACGGTAACGGCGAAATTGATCTCAAACTCCCGGCGACGGGGGAGGAAATTTTGCGGGTGATGACTTCTCTCACCGAAAAAGTGGAACACGCTCCCGTTAGTTGACCGGCTTTACGTGACCCAGGGAGTGCCATCCCCGGGCGTTGATATTTATTCCGCATTCCCCAATCCGCACTCCGCAATCGATTTATGCCCACGCCTCATGGATTCGTTGAACGACTCGCGGAGCTGGCTCGCAGCGGCGCGCCGTTTGTGAGCGTTACGATGGTCGACGCGATCGGCAGCACGCCCCAGGACACGGGCAGCAAAATGCTGGTCACCAGCGGTGGCTTACACTCGGGGACCGTTGGCGGCGGCAAAGTGGAGTTCAAAGCCATTCAGCACGCACAGACCATGCTCGCCGAGCAAGGGGGCGACGCCGTGCCCCATAAACTCGTCGAATGGAATCTGCAGCGCGACGTCGGCATGACGTGCGGCGGCGTGGTGAAGCTCTACTTCGAGGCTTACAACCACTGCGACTGGCAGATAGTCATTTTTGGCGCCGGGCACGTGGCGGGCGCCGTGGTACAGTGCCTGGCACCGCTCGAGTGCCGCACGACCTGCATTGATTCGCGCGAGGAATGGCTCGCCAAAATTCCCGACCGCGAGCGGCTCGCAAAAGTCTGCACGGCTGACTTGCCTGCACACGTGGCGAGTCTTTCCAACGACGCGTTTGTGCTCTGCATGACGATGGGCCACGCGACCGATCGGCCGGTACTCGTGGAAATTTTTCGCCAGGGCCGCACCTTTCCCTATTTGGGCGTAATTGGTAGCCGCGCGAAGCGATCGGTGCTCGTGCGCGAGCTCACGGCCGCGGGATTTTCCAAGGAGCAGGCCGAGGCGTTTCATTGCCCGATAGGCCTGCCGCTCGGCACCAACCAACCGGGTGAGATCGCCGTGAGCGTGGTGGCGGAGCTGATCCAAGAACGCGACCGCTGGCGCGCGGCCACGTTGAAATAGGATACACAAAAAAACGCCCAGGGGTTGCACCCCCTGGGCGTTCTTTATTTAACTAAAGAAAAATCACACCGTAATTACTTACGACGAATCAACATCGCACCTAGGCTGAGGAACATCAACGCGATGCTTGATGGTTCGGGAACGCCCGTTAAGGCTTGGTTAAAAGTCGTGGCAACGATTAAGTTGGACACAACTTGCGTGCTGCTCACACCAGCTTGGCGCAAGGCAAAGGCGGCAGTTGCGTGCGCAGCAGGATCTGTCAGCGAGAGAGACGTTGAAAGCATGTCCGTAGGGTTGACCCACAGCTTAATTTCGTTCGTGCCCTCTTGATAGGAGCCGACAAGCCGATTGGTCGAACCAAAAGCGAATCCAGTAGCGAACGATGCGTCAGGTGCCGCAGAGGCGGTAGCAGACAGGCCGTAAGTGAAATCTGATCCGCCTGGGCCAGCGGTAACATGCACGCGAGTAGTAAAATCAGTGCCGGTTCCGGCGTCCTTAAAGTGGGCAAAGTACACGTTCGCGCTACTTCCCGTAACAACGGCATCAAAGCCGAAGTAGTACGTTTGGCCCGCCCCGATCAGCGGCAGTGGAACGTTGGCATCTTCACGCGAACCGCTACCATGGGCCACCGTGGCACCTGAAGCACCGACCTGGATAAAGCTCCCTGTACCGCTGTGGTTAACCCAACCATCTTGGCCAACCAGATTACCTGCAGTCAGAGGCGGAGCCGTCAAAGGCGACTGATAGAGTATCGCGGCGGTTGCCGACGACGTACAAATCGCGAAGGCGCAGAGCCCCGCAAGAAAAAATTTCCAGTTAAAAGACTTCATTAGCTCATCTCCTGTTGATTGTCGGGGTCCACGACTCTTGGAAAATGCTCAACGCCGCGGCTGGCTGACCCACAGTAACCAGTCAGCACGACGGCCTCCCTTGTCGCATGCATTGCTTTTATCGTAACAACCGTTTTTGGCGTTGTCTGCCATTTTTTCCGAAGATTTGCCAACTCTTCACACTTCTAGGTAGAAGTCGCAATTGACCCCGGTCTAGTATCATCCCTGCAGGCCGTCAGCTGCGGTGAGGGCAATCCTAAGCGGTCCTCTTCATGGGGTTTACCGCGTCCGGGGCCGAATTGCCGGTCGACGAGCAACTACCCCAGCACATCCCCACAGTGCGACGATCAACAGGCCCGAAGGCTCGGGGACGCTGAAATTCGAACTCGCGACCAGCGGCGAGGGGTTTTGACCAAATTGTCGTTGCCAGATGAGGAAATCCGCCCCGTCGCTCATCCCGTCGCCGTTGGCATCCGCGGAGTCATTCACGCCGTAGGCTGCTTGCCACTCCGCCAGGTCGAGGCTGTCGACCATTCCGTCTTGATTGAAGTCGGCTTCGAGGAAACTCTGGAAAGTGGTTCCCTCGATAATGATATTATCGAAAGCGTAGGCCTCATCGCCACCGTCGGTCTTGGCGACGAGTTGGAGGGTGAGCGTCTCGCCCAAGCCGCTCAATGGGGAGGTGAGTGTTTGAAAGACATTTGAAAGAATAACGGTCTGATTGTCAGTTGTTGTCATTAACAACGGATCATCGAGCAATCGAGTCACCCCGCTGGCCATGGTGTAAGGGTGAGCATCGATCGATTCGTCGACAAACGAAGTGAACAATGGCAAGATCGGACCGTTGTCGAACTGGTACGTCCAATCAAACCGATCGCGATTCACCCCCGAATTTTCGAAATCGCCCATGGCCGCCATGTCGATGGAAACCTGCATGTCGATAGCCCCCGAGACGTCGAAGACCCACGTGGCGGTTCCTACTCCGGGATCTTCGGCAGGTAGATTCGCCGGGTTGACGGTATCGGTCACGCCGAACCAAATATCGGACTTCGTGGAGGAGTTGACGATGCCGATTTGGTCTGTGGGAAATCCGTTGGTCGTGTCATCCAACAATTGGAAGGGAATCGAGGAGCTCACGCCAACTTGGTAGGTTTGAAACCCGTCGCCTGGGTCGCCATAGTCCCCCGGGGCGGGAGTCTGTGTGAAGCTCAGCAAGCTCTCGTTTTCATCGAACGTGTCTCGGGCAATCACGCCAAACACCGGGCCACCGCCGCCGTTGCCGACGGTGAAGGTGACGGGAAATTGATACAACGCGTTGGCTGCTTGTTGGCTAGTGGCGGTGACCGTCACCACGCCGTTACGAAAACCGGTGGTGCCCGTATCAAGGAAGATTTGGTGTGAGTTGGCCGATGCGAGCGGAAAACTGGTCCCTGTAGCACTTCCCAAGAGGGCACCGCTGACGTTGATCATGTAATTGAGCTCATCGGCCCCGTTGGCGGTGAGCACGCTGGCGATGTTCTGGACAAACACGTCGATGCCCACCGTGGCGCCTTGCGCTACGTTGGTCGGAACCGAGGCGAGTGCCGCCAACATCTTAGCCGGCAATTGGTAGTCGGCCACCACGGGAATGTGATCGCTGTTGGCCTTCAAGGCTTCGAGCAGGGTCATCGAAGCGCCCGTGCCGGTAGTGATGCTGTCGTTGAGTGTATGCGTGCCGTTGTTGCCGAAAGCGCGATAAGATCCCGAAATGTAACTCAGTCCGTCGCCATCCAAGAAAGCTCCCGTGACAAGCTGAAAATCAAACCGATCATCCATGCCACCCCCGGCAAAGCCAGGAATTGCCTCTCCCGTCGCCGCCGGAGACTGGGTATGCACGTGCTTGAAGCTCGCATTGTCTCGCCAACTTCCCGGCGTATCAATTGGATCGAATGCCTGGCCGTTGCCGCTGGAGAGCAGGTGCTGGTACATCGTAGCGTTGCTGCTTGTGATGTTGTAATCGCCGGCGTAGATCGCATGCACACCTTCTCCCAAGGCATCGGCATTATTGCGAATCGAGATCGCTTCGTTGAGACGACTCGTGTTCTGCGTCGCGCCCACGTCAGCTCGATAGTGGGAATTGTAGGCATAAAAGTCCGCCGAAGAGTCGTATCCTACCGGTCTGAGTTGGTACCGGAGCGTGGCCCGGGGTTGAAGTTCTTCGGTTCCGACCGTGCCGAAAGCCTGTTCGCCGATGAGATCCACTGTGTGGGTATTGTAAACAAGCCCCGGCCGGCCACCGGACCCGTTGAATGTATTG
>JBGTEU010000537.1:0-2493 GCA_041747595.1 Bythopirellula sp. | reverse complement strand
TTGCTCATGACGACCCCATTCGCTTTACGAATACTTTACTTCTGATCGTCACACTGCGCCGCGATTACTTGTCGGGCCACGCCGCGGGCGATTTCAATCGTTGCGGGATTGTTGGTGACTTGGCGCGTGACGTACGCGCCTTCCATGATCAGGCACAATTCTTTGGCGAGTTGCCGAGGCTCGCGGGCACGCGCCTCCAGGGCTAAGAAGTACACGATCTCTTCGATGGCTTGCTTACTTGCCGCGGCGGCGCGGTGGGCGGGGTCGTGCGGCAAGGGAAATTCCATCGCCACGTTCACGAAAATGCAGCCTTGAAAATCCTCGGACTTGATGACCATGTCCACCACGTCCATGACGGCCTGCAACTGGCCGAGCGGAGTCGGCCCGCCACGTTCACGGATCATGGTATGAAAGGTCTCTTGAAACCACTTATCGTGGTCCTCGAGCGCAGCCAGCATCAAATCTTCCTTGCACTCGAAATGCTTGTAAAACGCCGTTTTGCTAATTCCCACGTCGGAAAGAATTTGGTCGATCCCCACATTGCGAAAACCGTCGCGATAGAAACGCTTTCCGGCGGCCTCGATCAATCGTTGGCGAGTAGGTGTTTTCATGGATTTCTCGATGATTTCCACGGGAGTTGGCCACAAGTCCACCTTTGGGTGTACCACGAGTCAACTTTCTGGGTGTAACAGAGAAACGATAATTTACGCTACGGACACTAGGGCATCACAATTCGTAGAGGAAAAAAATTATGAAACGCTGGTTATTCTTTCTGTATGGCGTCGGCTGTCATTTGCTGTTTCTCGCAACTTTTGGTTACATGGCCGGGTTCGTCGGGAACTTGTGGGTGCCCAAAACGATCGATACGCCGTCGAAAGTCACCCTCGTTACGGCCGTTGTCATCAATGTGCTGCTCGTGGGGCTATTTGCCGTGCAGCATTCGGTTATGGCCCGGCCTGCATTTAAGCGGCTTTGGACCCGCATGATACCAAAACCGATTGAGCGAAGCACCTACGTTTTGTTCTCTTGTGGCGTAACCATTCTGTTGATGGGGCTTTGGCAGGGAATCAATATTGTGATTTGGGACGTGCAAAACAGCACCGCTCGTGCCGTTCTTTGGACCTTGTTTGTTGCAGGGTGGCTGCTCGTGCCGGTCGTGAGCCTGTTGATCAATCACTTCGATTTGTTTGGCACGCGGCAAGTTTGGCTTTACCTTCGCGGTCGGGAATACCAACCGCTCGAATTTCGCGTCCCCCTCTTTTACAAGCACGTGCGGCATCCGCTTTACATCGGCTGGGCCTTGGCATTTTGGGCGACGCCGACGATGACGCTCGGGCACCTCCTTTTTGCTGGAGTGTTGACCTTGTACATGGTGGGTGCGGCCCTAATCGAGGAGCGCGATCTGATCGCCCATTTCGGCGAGCAATATCGCGAATATCGCCGTCGCGTGCCGATGTTCGTGCCAAGATTGGGTAAGCTTACAGTTGCGGAATCCATGTCGGATTGTTGGAACGCATCAAATTCCGCGAGGACCAGCCATGCCCCAGTTGATTGAAAGTCCCGTGATCGTGACCGCCGCGGGGAACAAACCGAAGCGGATCGAAGAATACGTCGGCCGGGCGAGCTCCGGCCACGCGCAAGTGAGCGTCGCCCGCATGGTTTCGCCCGGAGGCTGGGTGGAACCCGCGCAAACTCCCGAGTTCGAGGAAATCACCGTCGTCTTGCGCGGCACGCTTCACGTGGAATTGGGCGCAGAAACTTTCGACATTTGCGCCGGTCAAGCCATCGTTACCAAGCCGGGTGAAACCGTGCGCTACAGCACGCCCGATCCCGAAGGAGCGGAATACATCGCCGTCTGCCTCCCGGCGTTTTCGCCCGAGACGGTGCATCGGGTGGAGTGACCTAGAATCAAAGAGTTGATTATCCTGGAAGTCTGTTTCGCCAATAGCCGGGCTTGCGGTGCAGATGCGCGACGGCCACGACCAGAATATAGCTATCTCGCTGTTGATAGATCAGGCCATAGGGAAACCGCTTGAGTCGATATAAACGACAATCGTGCAAATAGAGATTCCAATAATCGGGTGATTGCCGAATCTTTTCTTCTCCTTGCCGAAGTTGCTCGAAGAATGAAATGGCCGCGCCAGAACTCTTCTTCAAATACCATCGAACCGCAGCAAGGATTTCGGCAACTGCTTCTGGATGGTATTTGAGGTCGTCGCTACCCGCCATTGAGAATCTTTCTTACGTCGCCATGCACTTGCTCTGCAGCGACCAAGGTCACACTGCCGGTTTCAACTTCCCCAATGCGCCGAGCGATTTCTTGATTCCATGCCGCCTCGACCTCTGCTGGTGGCTCGGCAGGGGCGTGCAGACTCAAATAAAGCTGGTCAGCCAATTCCTCTCGTTCATCTTGCGAGAGTTGCAGGGCCTGATGAAGAAGCTGTTCGGTAAGTTGCGTCATTTTGAATCTCCGGATCTATTTTAGCATAGGTT